>CALMID010000198.1 GCA_937863915.1 uncultured Pseudomonas sp. | reverse complement strand
TATCCAGCTCCGGCGTAGTCGGCCGCGGATAGCCGTACAGGCTCATGCGCTGGCGATTGGTTGATTCGCCAATGACCAGTACCAGCGTACTGGGCTTATTGCCTTCCAGATCTTGCAGGTTACGCAGTGGGGCTAACGCCGCATTGCTGGCCAGGAGTTTCTGCATAGAACCCAGCTGCGTCTGATATTTCTGGTAGCCAACAACCAATTGCCATGGCACTGCAGGCTCCATACGAGTCTGCATATGCTCAACAGCCGCTTCCCAGTTACCCTTCTGCACAAACTCCTTGGTCAGCGGATAACCCAGAACCACAAGAACCAGTGCCACAGGCACCAGCACACGAACCCGCTCGCCCAGGTAGACAGGGCGCAGCCGACGCCACAGCAGCAAGGCTCCACCGGCATAGGCCAGATAGGCCAGGGGCATCCACCAGCTGAAGTATTGCGCCAGGTACTCGCTGCCCTCGGCCACGTTGGACTCGAAGAGAATGAAGATCACGCTTTGCGAGAACTCCTGGCCATACACCAGGAAATAACCAAAGGCCGGCAGCGAGGCCGACCACAGGATCCGCCCGAGCTCGCCGCCCGGCCTCCGCGTGCGGGCCGGGAACAGCAGCAGCGGCGCCAGCCAGATCAGGCTCATGACGATCGACTGCCGAAAACCACTGAAGCCGGCGCTGTCGGTGAGCTGGATCATCAGGTGGGTGACACCGGAGAAATACCAGAAGAACAGGAACATCCAGCCAATACCGGCCCAGTCGATTTTCTTTCCAGCTTCTCGCGCTTGTACTGCCGACATAACGATCTCACCCGAAGTTGATGGATGCTTTATGCCCAAGCGCCTGTGAAATCTTTGTCAAGGCTGCATTAAGCGTTGCTTAACAGGTGCGACATAACGCCTCATGGGCCGGCGACCTGGCCGCGCATAAGCTCCTCAACCCATTGATTACGCCTGAGTGTGGCGAGCCCGGCACAGCCGACGTCACACAGCCAACCTGCACTTGATGCGGCCTCCCAGCACCTGGACGACCGCCGACCACAGATCCCAGCCATGAATCAGCTCCTCCCGCAATCCCCGGCCAATGCCAGCACTCCCAGTCAGCGCCTGCGCTTTCACCCCGAGCGCGAAGCGCTGTTCAACGAGCTGCATGCCCGGCCCTTCCCGGTATTGCCGACGCCTGCGGCACTCTCGCAACTGGTGCTGCTGCCCGACCCGCAGCAGCCCGGCGCGGAATACCAGCACCTGCTCAAGCTCTGCGAGCGCCACGCCGTGCTGCCGCCCAGCCCGCAGTCGTCGTGCTACTACCAGGACTTCGGCGGCTTCGAGCTGCGCTGGGAGCGGCATACCGAATTCTCCACCTACACCCTGGTGAGCAAGGACGGTGGCGGCGAGCCCTTCACCCAGACCGCACTCGCCCTGCTCCCGGAAAACTGGCTGAACGCCCTGCCCGGCCGGCTGATCAGCAGCAACCATGTGGCCATCGCCGCGGCCCCGGCACAGCCGCCCAGCCCGGACGACATGCGCCAGTATTTCGAGGGCCAGCGCCTGATCAGCTCCCATGTCAGTGGCGGCCAGGCCCGCCTGTGGAGCGCCTACCGCATTCACAGCGACGGCTGCGGGCGCCTGCTGATCCACAACCAGGAGCTCAATCCCTGCCAGACCGGACGCCTGGTGCGTACCCTGCTGGAGATGGAGAACTACCGCATGATGCTGCTGCTGGCCCTGCCCCAGGCCAAGACCATCGCCCCGCAGGTGCGCGCGATGGAGCAGAAGCTGGCCGGCGCCATCCTGCAGATCAACCAGATCCGGGACCTGGCCGACGAGCGCCGACTGCTGGTCGAGCTGGGCAGCCTGGCGGCCGGCATCGAACAACTGATCGCCGACAACAATTTTCGCTTTTCCGCCGCCCGCGCCTACTACGAGCTGATCATCAACCGCCTGGCCGAACTGCGCGAGCAGGAATACCCGGGCCTGCAGACCTTCAGCGAGTTCCTCCAGCGCCGCCTGACGCCGGCCTGGCGCACCTGCGAAGCCAGCGAGCGCGGCCTCGACGACCTGGCCCTGCGCATTGACCGCGCCAGTGAACTGCTGCGGACGCGCATCGACCTGACCATCGAGACGCAGAACCAGCAACTGATGCTGGCCATGGACCGGCGCAGCAACACCCAACTGCGCCTGCAACAGACCGTGGAAGGCCTGTCGGTGGCGGCGATCAGCTACTACCTGGTCGGCCTGTGCAAATACCTGGCGGAATCGGCCGAGAGCCTTGGTCTGATCAGCGACAGCCACCTGGCCACCGGCCTCGCCGTGCCCTTCTGCATTGGCGCGGTGTGGCTGAGCATGCGCCGCCTGAAACGCAGCCTGCAGCTGGGCAAGGGCAACAGTCACTGAGTCACCGG
>CALMID010000197.1 GCA_937863915.1 uncultured Pseudomonas sp. | reverse complement strand
GCCAGCGTCCATGTGGAGGTGGCGTCGGAGGATGATGTGCTTAAAAGCCACGAAATGGTGGACGAGATTGAGCGCGACTTTCACGCGGACCGCGGCATTTCCCTGGTGATCCACATGGACCCGATCATTACCCGCGATCCGCAGGTGAAAGACATGCGCCTGTGGCTGTCTCAGGCGGCAAAGCAGATCCATCCGGACCTGACCATCCACGACCTGCGTCTGGTGAAGGGCGCCCACCACAACAAGGTGATATTCGACTGCGTCAAGCCTTCCGGCCTTGAATTGAGCGAGGGAGCGCTCAAGAACGCGCTGGCTCAGCTGGTGTGGGACAAGTATCAGGACCATTACTGCGTGATCACGGTGGATGACAGCTTCGCGCCTGTGACTAAATAATGGGGAAGCGATAGGGGAAACAGGTAGGAAAGCGCGGCCTTTGGCCGCGGGAAGCGGTTGGGGAGCGGGGGTCTGGTCTGCCGCTCTTTTTTTCGCTTTCCCGGCCCCAATCGCTTCCCAATCGTCACCCCCATCGCTTCCCTGCGCTGCAAAGAGGGTATATATAAATAAAGATTAATGACAAGGGGGATCGCATGAAATTTATTTCATGGAACGTGAACGGTTTTCGCGCGGTGCTGCAAAAGGGTTTCGAGGAGTATTTCAGGCAGGCGGACGCCGATTTTTTCTGTCTGCAGGAGACTAAGCTGCAAAACGGGCAGATCGACCTTGAGCTGGGTCTCGCGGGTAAAGGTGGTGGTGACCACGAAGAACAGCAGCAGGATGAACACCACGTCGATCAACGACGCCAGGTTGATCTCGACGTTCTCCCGCGCCTTGCGCCGGAACTTCACGCCTTCCTGCCCTCTTTCTTGTCCTTCTTCGTCACCTCTGGGCTCTCGCCCATGTCGACGTCGCGATCGCCCTGTAGTACTTCCACCAGCTTGATGGCTTCCTGCTCCATACCCACCACCAGCTCATCGACGCGGCGCTGCAGGAAACGGTGGAAGAACAGTGCCGGAATGGCGACGAACAGACCGGCCGCCGTGGTGATCAGCGCCTTGGCAATACCACCGGCCAGCACCGAGGCATTGGCCATGTTGCTGCCCATGAAGGCACTGAAGATATCGATCATGCCCAGCACCGTACCCAGCAGGCCGAGCAGCGGTGCGATACCGGCGATGGTGCCGAGCGCATTGAGGTAGCGCTCCAGCTCATGCACCACGCGGGCCGCAGCCTCTTCGATGCACTCCTTCATGATCTCGCGACCATGCTTGGAGTTGGCCAGACCGGCCGCGAGGATCTCGCCCAGCGGCGAGCTGGCACGCAGTTCCTTGAGCTTCTGGCTGTTGAGCTGTTTGTCCTTGATCCACAACCAGACCTGACCGAGCAGGTGGCTGGGGGTGATACGCGCCGGGCGCAAGGTCCACAGACGTTCGGCAATGATGCCGGCTGCGGCGATCGAACACAGGATGATCGGCAGCATCATCCAGCCACCAGCTTTAACCAGCTCCCACACGGTGTGAATTCCCCTAGATCAAGCACAACGTTTTTTATTGGATGACCGGCGGCCACAAGCCTCAGCGACAGCGCGCGATCCGGGCACAGAGACTATCACAGAGGCCCTACTACGCCGACGGCCTTCGTTCTCATTTTTCCTGCCAGAAGCCACCCTGCTGCCGCCAGTGCAGCGCCGGCCGCTGCGCACCCAGCTCAATACGTATGGCGCCTTGCAGCGCGGTGTCGTGCACCTTTGCATCAGCCTCCCGATAACGCGCCAGCACCTCGGCATGGGGATGGCCAAAGGGGTTGTAGCGGCCTCGTGCCAGCAGAACATGACGCGGTCGTGTCGCCGCCAGAAACGCAGGGGAAGAGGAAGTGCGACTGCCATGGTGCGGCGCCAGCAGCCAATCCACGCGGATACCGGGATGCGCCTTCAGCCATTGCTGTTCCGCCATGCTATCCATATCACCGGTCAGCAGCAGACGCTCGCCATCGGCCTCGATGAGCAGGACACAGGAGGCACTGTTGCCCTCTCCTGCCGCCAACTGCCACTGGCTGAAACGCACAGCGTTCCAGTGCCACTGGCGAACAGGGCAAGGCTGAACGGCCCAACGGGCCGGCAGCTGACCGGGCTCACCACTAACCAAAGCTTTAACCGGCAGGGCATCCGGCAGTGCCTGCGCACCGCCCGTGTGGTCACGGTCGGCATGACTGAGCAGCAGTTGATCGAGCTGGCGCACACCCAGATAGCGCAGGCTGGGCAGCACAATCCGCGCCCCGCTATCGAAGCCGGGCACGGCAGGCCCGGCGTCATACAGCAGCGCATGTTCTCGGGTACGCACCAGAACGGCCAGTCCCTGGCCGACATCCAGCAACCAGACCTGCGCCTGCCCGGCCGATGGCAATGACATCGGAGGCCAGAACAGCGGCAGACAGAGGAGCACACCAGGCAACCGCACAGGCAAACCGCCAGGCAGCGATACAAAGACCACGCCAAGTAGCGCCAGCAGCACCGCCCAGCCGGGAATGGCGGGGGCGTACCAGGGAGCAACCCAGTCGGAGATGATCTCCAGCAGCCAGAACAACCCATGCAGAGAGGCGCCCGCCAACCACAGTAGCCCCTCCCCCAGGAGCGGAACCGGCAAGCAGAGCGTGCCCAGCAGCGCCAGAGGCACACTGACAAAGCTGACCCAGGGCACGGCCAGCAGGTTGGCCAGCGGCGCACTCAGACTTTGCGGCAACCCGAGCGCCAGCAGGATCGGCAGCAAGCCCAGTGTCAGCAGCCACTGCGGACGCCACAGCAGTTGCCAGAACGAATAACCGCCCAGGCGACCAGCCAATCCCCAGATCAGCCAGGCCACGGCACCGAACGACAGCCAGAAACCGGCCTGCAGACTGGCCAGCGGCTGCCAGAGCAGTACCAGCAGCATGGCCAGCAGCCAGCCATCCCAGACCCGCTGCTGACGAAACCGCCAGCGCCACAGCAGGATCAGCGCCAGCATCACCAGGGCACGCTGCACCGGCACCTCCAGGCCCGCGAGAACGCCATATCCCAGGGCCGCCAGCCAGGCACCGAGACAGGCCGGCCCGAGCCAGGGCCAGCCTGCCGGCCACCAGCCCAAACGCGCCAGTCCGGCAATCAGGGCATACACCAGCGCCGCCAGCAGCATCACATGCTGACCGGAAATCACCAGCAGATGCACGGTTCCAGTCGCCTGCAGCACCTGCCAGTCAGCCTCGCTCAGGCCACTGTCATCACCCAGCACCAGCGCCGCCACCGCGCCTTCCCGGCCCATGGCGGCGTGACTGAGCAGATTCTGGCGCAGCTGTTCGCGCCAGCCGGCCAGCGGCACAGCGGACAGGCGCTGCCCGGCCTTGACCGAGCCCAGCGCACCGATGCCCTGGGCGGCCAGCCAGGCCTCGTAGTCAAACCCCTGGGGATTGCTCATGCCCACCGGCCGGCGCAGTTTCACCGCCAGCCGCCAACGCTCCCCGGCGCGCACCTCGGGGGCGTCGCGCCAACTCAGGCGCAGGGTGGTCGGCAGCGAGGCACGTCGGGTTGTGGAGTTTTCCAGTTGAAAGCTGAGCAGCCCTTCGCGTCGTTCGGGCAGACCGCTGACCTGCCCCTCCAGCCACAGCGTGCGGCCATCCAGCGCCGGCTCAAGGCGATCGGCCAAAACCCCGTGGGCGACCAACACCGACCAGCAGAAGCCCAGAATGAAGAGGCCCAGCCAGTACAGACGGTAAGGCAGCAGCATCAGCGCCACGGCCAGCAGCGGCAGCAGCCATCCCAATGGCGGCAGTTCGCTCAAGCCGCGCAGGCTGAGCAAACCGGCAATCAGCGCCAGCATCCCTGTGCGCATCGGCATTCATCCCTGTGGCCAGTCGGGCCAGCGCCCTGTCACACCTTGTGACAGCCAGCGTCATGACCTGCATGCATAATAGCCGGCGGTTTTCGCCACGAGCCCGGCCATGCCCCGTCACCTGATCAAACGCTACATGCCCGACCCGGACAGCATCCGCGAACACAAGTCGCTGCGCTTTCTCGGCCCGCTGCTGCATGACCCCAACCTCTGGCACCTCAACCGCCACTCGGTAGCGCGCGCCATGGCCGCCGGCCTGTTCGCCGCCTTTATCCCCATGCCCATGCAGATGCTGCTGGCCGCCTTCCTCGCCGTCTGGCTACGCGGCAACCTGCCGATCGCCGTGGGCCTGGTATGGCTGACCAACCCCATCACCATGCCGCCGATTTTCTACTGCACCTACCAGCTGGGTGCCTGGCTGATGGATGTTCCAGCCCGCAGCCTGCCGGATGAACTGACCTGGGCCTGGATCACCGAGGAACTCAACAGCCTCTGGCAACCCTTCCTGCTGGGCTCGGTGATCACCGGTCTGGCCAGCGCCACACTGTGTTTTTTTCTGACCCACTGGCTGTGGCGCCTGCACGTGGCGCACAGCTGGCGCAAACGCTGCCTGCTGCGGTGTCAGCAGCATGAAAAAAGCCAGCAGTAGCTGGCTTTTTTCTTACCCCGGCAGGCTCATTCGTAACGCAGCGCCTCGGCAGGCTGGGTACGCGAGGCGCGCAGCGCCGGGTAGAGCGTGGCGAGAAAACTCATCAGCAACGCCGCGCTGCAAATCAGCACCACATCGCCGGTCTGCAGGTCGGAGGGCAGCGAGCTGACGTAGTAGGCATCCGACGTGAACACATGACTGCCCAGCAGTTGCTCGAACTTGAGCACCCACTGGCTGATATTCAGTGCACCGATCACACCGAGCACGCCGCCAATCAAGGTGCCGATCACGCCGATCACCGAACCCTGCACCATGAACACCGCCATGATCTGCCGCGGCGTGGCGCCCAGCGTGCGCAGAATGGCGATATCCGAGCGCTTGTCGGTCACGACCATGATCAGGGTAGAGATGATGTTGAAGGCCGCCACGGCG
>CALMID010000196.1 GCA_937863915.1 uncultured Pseudomonas sp. | reverse complement strand
GTTGAGATAGGCACCGATGGCCATGGCGATGGCCGGCGGGGCGAAAACGAATTCGATCAGGGTGGCCAGACCGGCGAGCAGTCCGCCGCGCTCGCCGAAGGCCCGCCGGCTGTAGGCGAAAGGCCCGCCGGCATGGGGAATGGCAGTGGTCAGTTCGGTGAAACTGAAGATGAAACAGGTGTACATGGTCGCCACCAGCAGGGCGGTGATGAGGAACCCCAGGGTTCCCGCCACGCCCCAGCCGTAGCTCCAGCCGAAGTATTCGCCGGAAATCACCAGGCCGACGGCGATGCCCCACAGGTGCGGGGTTCCGAGACTGGCTTTGAGTGTTGTGCCCATGCTGTAACCCTCGAAGTTGACTAAGGTGTCAACGCCTTAAGCATGGTCTATGCCAGAGGCTGAGAGCCTGGCATTACGGGCGTTGCAGCAGTACCGCACTGATGCTTTAGCCCGCCTGTGGGTCAGCGACAGGCGAGCCTGCACAATCACGGCGCAGCGGCCTATAGATAATCGAGCAGGATATCGTCGTAACGCGTCTTGCCGACGCGGCCGGGCAGCTGGCGCAGCAAGTCGATGGCCTGCTGCAGATCGCTGACCTGGGTATCGCTGACCTTGGGGTTGAAGGCGTACCACAGCTCGCCCTGCTTGAGCAGGTAGACCGACTCGAAGTCGTCGGGATTGAGCTTGGCATTGCGCAGGAACCAGTGGGCGACGTTTTCCTCATAGGCCCAAAGGTCAATGCGTCCGGCCTGCAGCTGCTGGGCCAGGGCGCTGGCGTTGGATGAATGCTTCAGCTGTGTGGCGTTCACGCCCATGGCCAGTACCAGCTGTTCGCCGATGTCGTCGGGCACCGTGCCGATGCGATAGCGCTGCAGGTCAGCGGGCGACTCGATGCGAATCTGCTGCGACTTGCGCGCCAGCAGTACCACGCGCGTGGTGGCAATGGGGCCGGCCCACTTGAACAGCTTTTCCCGTTCCTCCGTGCGGGTCGTGGAGAACAGCACGGTATTGGCCTTGTTGAGTACTGTGCGATAGGCCCGTGGCCAGGGTTGCAGGCGGATTTCACCGCGGGACACCGGCTGGCGGGTGTGCTGGCTGGCGCTGACCAGCAGGTCCACGGCGATTCCGCGCAGGATGTTGTCATCGCTGTAGTTGTAAGGCGGATAGGCTTTGGTCAGGTAACTCAGGGGCGCCGGCGGCTCGGCGCTAACCGGCAGCGTCAGACAGAGCAGCAACAGCAGGGCGGGGCGCAGGCGGTGGATCATGGGAGAGATTCCTGGCTGCGGTTGAGGACTTTGCTGTTCAGAATAGGTGGTTTTGCGTTGCAAGCGCCGACCGCCTGGCAGTCGATGCGGGTGGAGCCGCGTCTCAGGCGTTGTGGCGGGCGAAGGTCGGCAGGGCGGCGGCCTTCGGCTACAATGCGCGCCGATTCGTTATTGCCCGAGATTTCGCCATGGCCTGCCAGACCCCGATCATCGTTGCCCTCGACTTTCCCTCCCGCGATGCGGCGCTGGCTCTGGCCAGCCAGCTTGATCCGGCGCAGTGCCGGGTCAAGGTCGGCAAGGAACTGTTCACCCGCTGTGGCCCGGCGGTGGTTGAAGCGCTGCAGGCCAAGGGCTTCGAGGTGTTCCTCGACCTGAAATTCCACGATATCCCCAACACCACGGCGATGGCGGTCAAGGCCGCTGCCGAGCTGGGCGTGTGGATGGTCAATGTGCACTGCTCCGGTGGTCTGCGCATGATGAGCGCCTGCCGTGAGGAACTGGAGCGTCTGGCTGGCAACAAACCGCTGCTGATCGGTGTGACGGTACTGACCAGCATGGAACAGAGCGATCTGGCCGGTATCGGCCTGGATATCGCCCCGCAGGAGCAGGTGCTGCGCCTGGCCGGCCTGGCGGCGCAGGCCGGTCTGGACGGTCTGGTCTGTTCCGCGCAGGAAGCGGTCGCGCTCAAGTCGGCCCAGCCGCAGCTGCAACTGGTCACGCCCGGGATTCGTCCGGCCGGCAGCGCCGCGGATGACCAGAAGCGTATCCTCACGCCGAGCCAGGCACTGGCTGCAGGCTCCGACTATCTGGTCATCGGCCGGCCGATCAGCCAGGCGGCCGATCCGGCTGCCGCCCTGGCCGCTGTGGTCGCTGAACTGGCCTAAGACGCTTGCTCTGGCGGCTCAGGCCGCCAGGGATTTCTTCAGGTAGATGCGCTGGTAACCGGGCGGGCAATCCTCCAGCACGCCCATAAGCTGATAGCCCTGCTTCTGATAGAAGTCCGGCGCCTGGAAGCTGTAGGTGTAGAGGAATACGCCGCTGCAGCCGCGCTGCCTGGCTTGCTCCTCGGCCATGCCCAGCAGGCGTGCGCCGAGCCCCCGGCCGCGCTGGCTGTCGTGCAGCCACAGGTAGTCGATGTACAGCCAGCCCATGCCCGAGTGGCCGAACATCCCGCCGACCACCTGATCTTCCGCGTCGCGGGCATACAGGGCGAAGTCCTGGTAGGCGTAGTCGCCGATCTTTCCGACATTGAAAGCCTCCAGTCCGGCGCGTACGACTTCGTGTGCTACGTCGTCGCTGCCCATGCTGAAGCGGTAATCGGCCTGTTGCGGCATGTTCTGTCCTCGTCAAAAGAAATGAAGTCTAGCGTCCGGCCTCGGGGCCGCGCATCAGTGTGCTGCATGGTGCCTGCTACAGCGGCCTGATAGTGCTGCCCCTGTCGTGGATCGGCTGGCTAGACTGCCGGCCATTCAATCGGAGGATGCTGCATGAGCGCTACATATTCTGGAAAAGTTGCCCTGGTGACCGGCGGTGCCGCCGGTATCGGTCGCGCCACGGCCCTGGCGTTTGCCGCCGATGGCCTGCAGGTGGTGGTGTCCGACCTGGATGCCGCGGGTGGTGAGGGTACTGTCGAGCTGATCCGCGCGGCGGGTGGCGAGGCGATCTTCGTGCGTTGCGACGTCAGCCGCGACGAGCAGGTGGTGGCGCTGATGGCGACCATCCAGGAGCAGTACGGTCGCCTGGACTATGCCTTCAACAATGCCGGGATCGAAATCGAGAAGGGCAAGCTCAACGAGGGCAGCGAGGCCGAGTTCGATGCCATCATGGGTGTCAACGTCAAGGGCGTGTGGCTGTGCATGAAGCACGAGCTGCCGTTGCTGCTGGCCCAGGGCGGTGGTGTGATCGTCAACACCGCGTCGGTGGCGGGTCTTGGCGCGGCACCGAAGATGAGCATCTATAGCGCGTCCAAGCATGCGGTAATCGGCCTGACCAAGTCGGCGGCCATCGAGTATGCGAAGAAGAAAATCCGCGTGAATGCCATCTGCCCGGCGGTGATCGATACCGATATGTTCCGTCGCGCCTATGAAGCCGACCCGAAGAAGGGCGAGTTCGCCGCCGCCATGCACCCGGTCGGGCGTATCGGCAAGGTCGAGGAAGTGGCAGCCGCCGTGCTTTACCTGTGCAGTGATGCGGCAGCCTTCACCACCGGCCAGGCGCTGGCGATCGATGGTGGCGTGACGGCGATGTAAGACGAAGGCAGCGGCCTATGCAGTTCGCTCAAAAGAAGCGCTGCATACGCCGCTCTCTGCCGCATTGCCTCATCAGCCCTGATAGGGGCGGGCTCAGGCCAGCGGTGCCGGCTTGCCGAACAGGTAGCCCTGGAAGGCGCGGCAGCCGATGGATACCAGCAGCTCTAGCTGTTCGCGCTGCTCCACACCCTCGGCTACAACCTCCAGACCGAGGTTCTCCGCCAGGGTGACTACGGTACGGGCGATGGCACTGTCGGTGCTGTCGGTCAGGATTTCGTCGACGAAGGACTTGTCGATCTTCAATTGATCCAGCGGCATGTGCTTGAGGTAGCTCATGGACGAATAGCCGGTGCCGAAGTCGTCCAGTGAAAAGCGCACACCGATCTGGCGCAGTGCCTGCATCTTGCCGATGGTGACCGTCAGGTCGTGTTGCAGCATGGATTCGGTGATCTCCAGGCGCAGGCGGTTGGCGGGTGCACCGGTACTGGCCAGTACCTGCAACACCTGCTCGACGAAGTCGTTCTGGCTGAGCTGACGGGCGCTGATATTCACGGCAATGGTCCAGCCCTGGCAGCTGGCATCGTGCTGCCACTCGGCCAGTTGGCGACAGGCTGTCGTCAGCACCCATTGGCCTATGGGAATGATCAGACCGCTTTCCTCGGCCAGGGGAATGAACTGCGCCGGGGACACCAGACCGCGCTGCGGGTTTTGCCAGCGCAGCAGGGCCTCAAAGCCGAGGATCTGTTCATCAGCGGCAACCACCGCTTGATAGAACAGGCGCAGCGCATCCAGCTCCAGGGCCTGGCGTAGCTCGCGTAGCAGCTGGGCGCGCTGGTTGATCTCGTGCTGCAGGGCGTTGTCGAAGAAGCACAGTTGGTCGCGTCCGGCATCCTTGGCCTTGTACAGCGCCATATCGGCCTGCCTGATCAGCTCATCGGCGCTTTCTAGCGTGCCATCGAACAACACCACACCAATGCTCGGAGTGACTTCCGCCAGGTGACCCTGCAACAGGTAAGGTGCGGACAGCGCCTGGCGGATCTTCTCGCCGGTGTCGCTGGCATGGTGCGTCGCGCTTTCCTGGCTGTTGCCCAGCTCTTCGAGGATCACCACGAATTCGTCACCCCCCAGGCGCGCCACGGTATCGCTTTGGCGCAGGGTGTCCTGCAGGCGTTCGGCTACTTCTTTCAGCAGCTGGTCGCCGATCGGGTGGCCGAGGGTATCGTTGATTTCCTTGAAGTGATCCAGGTCCATCAGCAGCAGGGCACCATGTTGATGATGCCGTTGGCTGTTGTGCAGGGCGCGGATCAGGCGCTCGCTCATCAGGCGGCGATTGGCCAGGCCGGTGAGGGCGTCGTGCAGGGCCATGCGCTGGGCGGCTTCTTCGATGCGCTTGCGCTTGGTGATGTCGGCTCTGATGGCGATGTACTGCTCGGGCAGGCCATCCTTGCCGATGAAGGGCATGATGGTGCTCTGCACCCAGTAAAGGCTGCCGTCCTTGGCGCGGTTGCATACTTCGCCGCTCCACACCTCGCCATGGCTGATGGTGCGCCACATATCCCGGAAGAATTCGCGCGGGTGGTGGCCTGAGTTGATCAACGAGTGGGTACGGCCGATCAGTTCGCTGCGGCCGTACTGGGATATGGCGCAGAACTTGTCGTTGACCTGGGTGATCACGCCACGGGCATCGGTGATGGCAACGATGGCGTGGGCATCCAGGGCGGCCTTGATGTCGGCGATTTCCCGCAGGGAGTCCATCAGTTTCTGGCGATTGCGCTCGCGTTCGCTGGTGTCGGTGAAAATCACCAGCACTCCGGCCTCGCGGCCGCTGACCTCTCGCTCCGGCACGACCAGACAGGAGGCGAAGGCGCTGCTGCCATCGGGGCGCACGTATTGCAGATCCAGATCACCGCGTATGCCGTCGAGGGCTTTGATCAGGTGTGATCTGATCTGCTCGGCAACGTCTTTGAGCAGCAGATTGTCGAAGGTTTGGCCGATCACTCTGTCCTGGCGGCGATCCAGACTTTGGATCAGCGTTGGGTTCGTGTAACGCAGTTGCAGCTGGTCATCCAGGCGGGCCACACCGAGCGGCAGATTGTTCAGCAGGTTGTGCAGCTCGGTTTCCTGTTCGCGGATACGCTCTTCACGGGCTTCCAGCAGGCGATAGGGTTTGAGCACGGCAATCTGGAAAGCGGCCAGGTAAAAGAAGCAGTAGGCGGCGACTTTATACAGGTGGCCGAACAGGTTTATGAATTCCGAGGTCTTCTGATACTGGGTAAACGCCAGGGCGCCCATGGCGGTGATGAAACAGGCCACGCTCAGCCACAGGTCGCGGCTGCTCTGCGTCTGGCGGCTGCGCAGAAAGAAACGCAGAGCCAGCATCAGGTTAACGGCGCACAGGATGTATTCGCAGGCGTTCTTCAGCGGTGTCAGGCCGCTGCCGGGGATATAGCTCACCGGC
>CALMID010000195.1 GCA_937863915.1 uncultured Pseudomonas sp. | reverse complement strand
GGTCAGATCATTGGCTATCTCGGTACCACCGGCCTGTCTACCGGACCGCACCTGCACTATGAGTTCCAGGTCAACGGCGTGCATGTCGACCCGCTCAGCCAGAAACAGCTGATGGCCGACCCCATTGCCCGCAATGAAAAGCAGCGTTTTTTGCAGTTGAGCAAGCCCCTGCTCGCTCAACTCGACAAAGAAAAGGCCAGCATGCTGGCCATGAACAAGCGCTGACCCCATGCCTTTGTATATCGGCGTAATGTCCGGTACCAGCCTGGACGGTATCGACATTGCGCTGATTGAGCAGAACGCCAACACCGAGCTGCGAGGCAAACTCTTCCTGCCCATGCCTGGAGAGCTACGCCAGCAACTATTGGATCTGTGTGGCCCCGGTGATAATGAAATTGAGCGCAGCGCCCTGGCCGAGGCGCGCTGGGCCAGCCTGGCAGCCCAAGGCATTCAACAACTCCTCCGGCATCAACAATTATCCGCTTCTGATATCCGCGCCATTGGCAGCCATGGCCAGACCATCCGCCACGAACCCGCGCTGGGTTTTACCGTGCAGATTGGCAATCCTGCGCTGCTCGCCGAGCTGACCGGTATCGATGTCATTGCCGACTTCCGCCGCCGCGACATAGCCGCGGGCGGCCAGGGCGCCCCTCTGGTCCCTGCCTTCCACCAGGCGCTCTTTGGCAGCCAGCCCGGTAAGCTGGCTGTACTCAACGTCGGCGGCTTCAGCAATATCACCCTGCTGAAGCATGGTTCGACAGAGGTTCTCGGCTTTGACTGTGGCCCTGGTAACGTCCTCATGGATGCCTGGATTCAGCTGCACCGACAACAGCCTTATGACGATAACGGCAGCTGGGCCGGCAGCGGCCAGGTCCATCAGGGCCTGCTGGCTAAGATGCTGTCTATTCCGTATTTCCAGACACAGGGTCCCAAAAGCACGGGACGCGAACTGTTCAACCTGGACTGGCTGAACCATCAACTGCAGAACTTCGATGCGATTGCCGCTGAAGACGTTCAGGCCACACTGCTTGAACTCACAGCACACTGCTGCAGTCAGGCACTGTTGGGCACTCAGCCGGACAGCGAACGCCTGATCGTCTGCGGTGGTGGCGCGCACAATGGCCAGCTGCTTGCGCGCCTTGGCCAGCAGCTACCCGGCGTGACAGTCGCCAGCAGCGACGACCTCGGCGCTCCGGCGGACTGGATCGAGGCCATGGCCTTTGCCTGGCTGGCGCACTGCTTTCTGCAGCGTATCCCAGCCAATCGCCCCAGCGTGACCGGTGCGGCCGGCTTGCGGGTATTGGGCGCACTCTACCCAGCCTGACACGAACCACAGAATGCAAAACGCCGCACAGCGTGCGGCGTTTCTCCTGAGCAGCTAGCGATCAGATCGAGAACGACTGACCACAGCCACAGGTGGTGCTGGCATTGGGATTGTTGATCACGAAGCGCGAGCCTTCCAGACCTTCCTGATAGTCCACCTCGGCGCCCACCAGGTACTGGAAGCTCATCGGATCGACCACCAGGCTCACGCCATCGCGCTCGACAATGGTGTCGTCGTCCGCAACGTCTTCATCGAAGGTGAAGCCGTACTGAAAGCCCGAGCAACCGCCGCCGGTGACGAACACCCGCAGCTTAAGGCGCTCATTGCCCTCTTCGTCGATCAGGCTCTTCACCTTGTTCGCCGCGCCCTGGGTAAACATCAGGGCAGTGGGGGTGAAGGTTTCGATGGTCATTGGCAATCTCCCGGCATTCCGCCGTTACAGCACTACTGGGCAGCATTATCTGCTTAACCCAGTAAAATGGTCAACTTAACTCAGGGCATCAGAGCAACGTTGGACAGACCCAGACGCTCATCCAGTCCAAACAGGATGTTCATGTTCTGGATGGCCTGACCGGAAGCACCCTTGACCAGGTTATCGATCACCGAAAGCACCACCACCAGATCCCCGCCCTGCGGCCGATGCACGGCAATGCGACAGACGTTGGCGCCGCGCACGCTGCGGGTTTCCGGATGACTGCCCGCCGGCAGTACATCGACAAACGGCTCGTTGGCATAACGCTGCTCGTACAACGCCTGCAGATCAACACCGCGATCAACCACCGTGGCATAGAGCGTGGCATGGATACCGCGGATCATCGGCGTCAGGTGCGGCACGAAGGTCAGCCCGACATCCTGCCCGGCGGCACGGCGCAGGCCCTGACGAATCTCCGGCAGATGGCGGTGACCTTTCACCGAGTAGGCCTTCATGCTCTCGCCGGCCTCACAGAGCAGCGAGCCGACACTGGCGCCGCGCCCTGCACCACTGACGCCCGACTTGCAGTCGGCGATCAGCGTGGCCGGATTGGCCAGCCCCCGCTCCAACAGCGGCAGGAAACCCAGCTGAGTGGCGGTCGGGTAGCAACCGGCCACGGCAATCAGCCGCGCCTGTTTGATCGCCTCGCGATTGACCTCGGGCAGGCCGTAGACCGCCTCCGGCAACAGTTCCGGCGCTCCATGAGGCTGGCCATACCACTTGGCCCACTCTTCGGCATCCTGCAGGCGGAAGTCGGCGGACAGGTCAATCACCTTGGTGCCGGTGGCCAGCAGTTCGCCGGCCAGGGCATGTGCCACGCCATGCGGGGTGGCGAAGAACACCACGTCGCAGCTGCCGAGGGTCGACACGTCCGGCACGCTGAAGGCCAGACCATCGTAGTGGCCACGCAGATTGGGGTACATGTCGGCGACCTTGACGCCCTCTTCCGAACGCGAGGTGATCACCGCCACTTCCGCCTGCGGGTGTTGCGCCAGCAGACGCAGCAACTCCACACCGGTGTAGCCCGTGCCGCCGACGATACCGACCTTGATCATGCTGCCTTCCCCCTGGGTACGCATCTTGAGTACAAATAAAGGCCGCGATGATAAAGCCGCAGGCCGCATCGGACCAGCAGCAGAGTGACGCGCAGACGCGCGGCCACTACTATCGGCGCAAGTATAAGGAGACCCGAAATGCTCTATCTGTGGATCAAGGCCCTGCACATCATCGCCATCGTCTGCTGGTTCGCCGGCCTGTTCTATCTGCCACGCCTGTTCGTCTACCACGCCATGAGCGAGGACCAGCCGAGTCGCGAACGTTTCATCGTCATGGAGCGCAAGCTCTACCGCGGCATCATGAACCCTTCGATGATCGCCACACTGCTGTTCGGTGGCTGGCTGCTCTATCTCAACCCGGCCTGGTTCAGCCAGGGCTGGCTGCACGCCAAGCTGCTGCTGGTAGTGCTGCTGGTGGGCTATCACCACGCCTGCGGCTCGATGTACAAACGCTTTGCCCGTGGCGACAACAGCCGGGGCCATGTGTTTTACCGCTGGTTCAATGAAGTGCCCGTGCTGTTCCTGCTGGCCATTGTCATTCTGGTCGTCGTCAAACCCTTCTAGCCTGCCCTTCGAGAATTGGAGTCGCCATGAGCCTGCCCGCCTTGCTGCAAGACAAACTGCGCCTGCCGCTGGTGGCCGCCCCGATGTTTCTGGTTTCCGGTCCGGAGCTGGTTCGTGCCTGCTGTGCTCAGGGCATCGTTGGTAGCTTCCCGGCCCTCAACCAGCGCGAGACCAGCGGCTTCCGCGACTGGCTGGAAGAGATCAATGCCGGACTGGCGCCACAGGCCGCGCCATATGCCGTCAACCTGATCGTGCATGGCAGCAACCCGCGCCTGCAGGCGGACCTCGCCGTCTGCGTCGAACAACGTGTGCCCATCGTCATCACCAGCCTGGGGGCGGTGAAGGAAGTGGTGGATGCCGTGCACAGCTACGGCGGCCTGGTGTTCCATGACGTCACCACCCGCCGCCACGCCGAAAAAGCAGCCGAAGCCGGCGTGGATGGGCTGATTGCGGTCGCCGCCGGCGCCGGTGGACATGCCGGAACCTGGAGCCCGTTCGCCCTGGTCGCCGAGATTCGCCAGTTCTTCGACAAGACACTGCTCCTGGCCGGCTGCCTCAATCACGGCCATGAAATACTTGCGGCGCAATTGCTCGGCGCCGACCTGGCCTACATGGGTACCCGCCTGATCGCCACCGAGGAAAGCCGCGCCAGCGCCGAGTACAAGCAGATGCTCTTGGACGCCCAGGCCGCCGACATCATTCACACCCCGGCCGTCTCCGGCGTGCCGGCCAGCTTCATGCGCCAGAGCCTGCTGGCCGCCGGCTATGACCTGGCCCGCCTGCAGGACAAGGGCGACATCAACTACGGCGAGAAGCTCAAACCGATCAGCGACGAGGCCAAGGCCTGGAAAACCGTCTGGTCAGCCGGGCAAGGCACCGGCGATATCCATGACCTACCCAGCGTGGCCGAACTCATCGCACGCCTGGATAGCGAGTACCAGGCTGCCTTGCAGCACAGCCAGCAGATTGGCCAAACCTGGCGGCGCTAAATCGAACCTCAGCGGCCTGTGCCCTGGCTTGTTGTGCCGACAGCCAGGGCTTAGGCTTAAGCTCACTTTTTATCCTTCGCCCTGACAAGGAAGCCCCGATGAGCGAACCCCGCTACTCCATCATGTTCGCCGGTGAAGTGCTGCCGGATTTCACCCTCGACACCGTCAAGGCCAACCTGGCCAGTCTGTTCAAGAGCGATCTCGACAAGATCGAAGCCCTGTTCAGCGGTCAGCCGGTACCGCTCAAGCGCAATCTGGAGAGCGCCGAGGCGGACAAGTACCTGGCCGCACTGCAGCGTGCCGGTGCCAAGGTCAGCAAGCAGAGCGAAGGCCTGCAACTGTCACTGGTAGCGACCGACGATCACCCGGACGAAGATGCGGAGCCGGATGCCGCCTCCAGCAACACCCGCATGACCTGCCCCAAGTGTGCTCACGAACAGGCCAAGGCGATCGAATGCGAGGCCTGCGGCATCGTCATCGAGAAGTATCTGGCCCGGCAGGCTCAGTTGCAGGAAGAGGCCGCATCAATCCAGTCGTCCATCACCAGTACTTCTCCGGCAGCCGAACCTGCAGTCACTGCCAGCGCCTCACCCTATGCCCCGCCACAGGCCAACGTCGCCGAACAGCTACCGGAATTTGGCGAGCTGAAACCCTTCGGCGTTACCGGGCGCATCGGCCGCCTGCGCTACCTGGCCTGGTCGCTGGTACTCATTCTGGTCATGGCCCCGGCACTGGGTATCGCCGCGCTGGGCATGGGCATTTCCGACACGGTCGGCATCATCCTGATTGCAGGCGTGACTTTGGCCATGGTGGTTGTCAGCGTGCAGATTGGCGTGCAGCGCCTGCACGACATCGGCTGGTCAGGCTGGCTGTATCTGCTGAATCTTGTCCCTATCGTGGGCAGTGTGTTTCCGCTGCTGATGCTGCTGATTCCTGGCAACGCCGGCGCCAACCGCTATGGCCCGCCACAACCGCCGAACAGCACAGCGGTCAAGGTTCTGGCCTCGCTGTGGCTGGTGATTCTGCTGCTGGTGGTGATTGCCGCCATCGTAGGCGGTGTCGGCATGCTGGACTCGCTGGGTGGGGACATGGACCTGTCCAGCATGGACACCGAGAGCAGCTATGCGGAGCCCGCAGAAGCCGCAGCTCCGGCAGCGGCCTACGAGTACAGCGAAGAGTAATCCAGCACAGACTGGCCGACCTTCCTGGTCGGTCAGTCTGCTGCCCTGCCCTCCTCTACCCCGCCTGCACCGTGCGCCCTGCCGCCCAAGCGCGCAGTCCGGCCAACTGCTCGGCCATCACCACCGACAACGGCGCCGTGCGCGCCAGCTCGTGCAGCAGCAGCGGCTGGTCAACCGATGTCTGCCGCGCCTGCGCCGCATACAGGGCGCCCACCACCGCCTGCTCGATCTCGGCGCCGGAGAAACCCTCGCTGGCCTGCGCCAGGGCCGCCAGATCGAACTGCAGTGGGTCCAGCTCACGCTGCTGCAGGTGAATCCGGAAGATGTCCTGACGCACTTCCCCCTGCGGCAGGTCGACAAAGAACAGCTCGTCGAAGCGACCCTTGCGCACCAGCTCCGGCGGCAGCCGGTCAATGGCGTTGGCCGTGGCGACCATGAATACCGGGCTCTTGCGCTCGGCCATCCAGGTCAGCAGGGTCCCCAGCACGCGCTGACTCACGCCGCCATCCTGCTCGCCACTGGCCAGGCCCTTTTCCACTTCGTCCATCCACAGCACGCAGGGCGCCATCTGCTCGGCCAGCTTGAGCGCCTCTCGCAGATTGCGCTCGGTCTCGCCGAAGAACTTGTTGTACAGGCAGGCAAAATCCAGACGCAGCAGGGGCAGCCCCCAGAGGCCGGCGACTGCCTTGGCCGCCAGACTTTTGCCGCCGCCCTGCACACCGACCAGCAGGATGCCCTTGGGCATGTCTTCGCTCACCTCGCCGAGGAAGGCCTGCTGCCGTTCGCCCAGCCAGCGCTTGAGATTCTCCAGACCACCGACATCGGCGAACCGCGCGGTTTCGTACTCCAGACTGAGAACACCCT
>CALMID010000194.1 GCA_937863915.1 uncultured Pseudomonas sp. | reverse complement strand
TTCGCCAAGCAGCTGCAGGCCAAGCTGGGTATCGACTACGTGTATGCCAACGAGCTGGAAATCGTCGATGGCAAGCTGACCGGCGTGGCCATCGAGCCGATTGTCGATGCTCAGCGCAAGGCCGACTTGCTGCGCGAGCTGGCACACAAGGAAGGCCTGCAGCTGGAGCAGACCATCGCCGTGGGTGATGGTGCCAATGACCTGCCCATGCTTGGGCTGGCCGGCCTGGGCGTGGCTTTCCGGGCCAAGCCGCTGGTCAAACAGTCGGCCAAGCAGGCGATCTCGACCCTGGGCCTCGACGGCGTGCTGTACCTGCTCGGTCTGCGTGATCGCGACGGGCACAATTGAGTCTGGCCTGAAACAAAAAAGCCGCCCTTAGGCGGCTTTTTTGTGGGCGGCTTACTCGTCGCCGGACGAGAAGTCGTAGTCCATGCTCTGGCTGGGGCCCTGCAGGTAGTAACCCTGGATGTAGTTGACGCCGGCCTGCCAGAGGGTGGCCAGGGCACTGGCCGACTCGACGAAGGGGACGATGGTCAGCTTGGCCTGGGCATGCAGGCTGGCCAGCAGGGTCTTGAGGGCTTCCTGGTTTTCCGCCGTGGTCAGGTCCTGGCTGTAGGAGCCGTCGACTTTGACGAAATCCACCGTCAGGTGCTTGAGGGTGTTGAACGGATTCAGCGAGCAGCCGAACTGACACAGGGCGACCTTGCAGTGCAGTTGTGCCAGACCTTCGGTGAGCGCCTTGGCCTGCTTGAGGTAGGCGATGGCATCCGGTTCGTTGAACTGGAAGACCAGCGCGTCCGAAGGCAGACGGGCGGCTTTGAGGGCCACGCTGAGCCAAGGCAGCAGGCTCGGGTCCTGCAGGCTGTTGCTCGACAGGTGCACGAACAGGCGGGTTTCATGCCCCTTGGAACGGTGCTCGGCAAGTAGCTTGATGGCGTTGAGAATGACCCAGCGATCCAGCTTCTCGGCCAGACCCGCCTCGCGGGCCGCGCTCATGAACTCGCCCGGTGCCACTTCCTTGCCTTCCGGATCGAGCAGGCGCAGCAGCACTTCGTAGTGCTCGAAGCTGTCGCCGCGCAGGCTGATCACGGGCTGGAACAGCAGTCGGAAGCTGTTCTGCTCCAGTGCCTGCTGGACCATGGCGACGACGTTACCCTGGCTGGCGGCTTTACGCAGGTCATCGGCCGGGTCGTAGATCTTCAGGCCGTTGCCGGGTAGCTCATCGGCGCAGCGATGGGCGCGGTCGACCACTTCCTGGGCCTTGGCGGTTTGCTCGTTGACGCCGGCCCCGCCGATCGACAGGGTCGTCTGCAGGGTGCGACCGGAGACCTCGAACAGATGGCCTTCGACCTTTTTCAGCAGGCTCTGCAGGCCTTCTCTGCACTGCTCGGGCGTCTGGTCGGCAAGCAGGGCGCAGAACACGTCATCGCCGAAACGCGCCAGTTCCGCCTGCTGACCGAAGTGGCCGCGCAGCAGGTTGGCCAGGTCGGTTAGCAGCAGGTCGACTCCAGCCATGCCGGCTTCGGCCAGCAGGGTCGAGTACTGGTTGACCTCGATATAGGCCAGGGTGGCGCTGCGTCCGCTGCTGACTGCCTGGTTCACCGCGCCATCCATCAGCGAGAGGAAATAGGTGCGGTTGTACAGGCCGGTGACCAGGTCCTGGCTGCTGATTTCGCGCAGTTTTTCTTCCAGCTCGGCATTGTTGGCTTCGGCGCGGATCACCACCTGGATGCAGGGTTCGGCATCGTAGGTGGCGGGAGAAAAACTCATGTTGGCGCGGAAGGTCTTGCCGTCGATGGTTACGCCGCCGCAGTTGAGCTCGGCGCTGCCCTCGGCATAGTTCTTCAGGAAGTCCTTGAAGCTCGCCTGATCGGCCGGATCGATCAGGTCGATCATCGGCATGCCTTCCAGCTCCTCGGCATCTTCATAGCCGAACAGCTGCAGGTAGGCGCGGTTGGCGTAGATGTGCATGCCGTCGTGGACGTAGGTGATGGCATCCACCGAGCTGTTGAGCAGCAACTGGCAGCGCTTCTCGGCTTCACGCAGCGCCACTTCGGCGACGCGCCGGGCGCGGCGCTCGTTGAGGTTGGCCAGCTCGCGCTTGGCGATCAGCACCAGGCGTTCGTCTTCGCCTTGCGGCAGGGCATCCTGGGCGCCCAGTGCCAAGGCCTCGGTAATGGCGTCGGCATCGTTGCCCTCGACCATCTGGATGAACGGAATATCCTTGGCCTGCTTGCGGATCGCGTTGAGTGCTTCCAGCGGGTCGAGGTTGCTGCTGTGGGGGGCGGCGACCAGCAGATCCCAGCTCTGCTGCAGGGCCTCGGCCAGGTCGTCGCTGGAGGTCAGGCGGTGTACGCGGGTGGCGTTGCCCGCGTTGCGGAACAGACTGACCAGACGCTCGGCTTCGTTTTGCGAATCCTCGAGGATCAGCAGCCGTATTGTTTTCTTTTCTATGGCCATGAAAAAGCTCTAAATCGCGGGTAAACAGCGACTCTTGGGCGGCTACAGGAGGGTTGGCCGCAATCTACAGCGACTTCCAGAGGGAGTCAAAATCTTCCGGGGTGCCAACCGTCAGGCCTGAAGAGCCTGTGACCGGCGTTGTGTTTTCGCGGGCAGGCTGATCAAGCAGACGGTATTCAAATTGATTGAAACTGCCGGTGCTGGTCTTGCGCCGAGTCAATAAAGCGCGTCGTTCTTCACCGCCGCTGTTGATATGCACCTTGTTGCCTTCCTGAAACGGCAGGCGGGCGGTGATCAGGCTGGCCGGTTGGGAGATCACGGCAATTTCCGGCAGCAGCAGGGCGCGCAGGTATTGGCTCGGCTGTTCGGCTTTGCGCAGCAGCTGTACGGCGCAGGGCTGTGCCTGTGGCGCGATCAGTTCGATACCCATCTGCGTGCCTCCGCCCTTGACCTGACGGATCCAGCGCACCACGGCCACGCTCCAGCTGCTCTTTGGGTCATCCTGTAGGCCGAGAATCTCGCCCGCTTGCAGTTGTCCGGGTACCTCGCGCGGCCAGCTCAGGCAGTAACCGCCAGGGCTGAGGTTGACGATGGGCAGTTGGAAGGTCTGCGGCCGCTCTGCGCAGTTGTCGGCCGCGCTGGGCTCTGGCTGACCCTCGTTGCGCTGCTGGGGCAGGTGAAACTGGATTTCCTCGCTCTCGATGCCCTGTTCCCAATGGCTGATGCGCTCGGCATCGAAGGCATTGGCCCAGACATCCCGTGTCGGCGTTGCCGCCACCACCGGCTTGGCGGGAGCGGAGGCGTGCAGTTTGAGCGTGTCGTTGAAGGGTTTTTCGCCGGATAAGAAGAAGTGCAGCGGGCTCATGCCGATGCACAGGGTCAGGCTGCCGGAGGCCGGGTTGCGCTGGAAGGTGCGTTCGGCGATATCGCCCCAGGCCGACTGCAAGTGCTGCAGCAGGTCCAGATGCAGGCCTTCGGGTACCGGCAGGGACAGGTTTTCGCGCTCCTGCGGGGTAGCCGCCAGATACTTGGCGATGCCATCGATCAGTCGGCGCGGGTCGAGTCCTACCAGGCTGTTCAGGCTGGCACTGGGGAACAGGGTCTTGTAGCGCGGCGGACCGTCTACTGCGCTGGAAAAGGCAAACAGGCTGCTGTCCAGCTCGGCGCTTTGCAGGGTAACCAGATCGCTCCACTGCTCCAGTGCTTCGGCTACGCGGGCGATGCCGGACTGACGCATCTGGTTTGTGCGTGCGCAACCAAGCATCAGCGTCTGGATATAGGTCTGCTCGGGGCTCAGGCTGTCGCGGTGAAGGGCCTGGGGTTCGCGGACCTGTTGCTGGTGCAGGTTGAGCTGCGTGGCCAGGCGATACAGCTGGTGCAGCTCCAGCCACAGCCCTTCGGGCATCGGGCAGTACAGCTGGGAGGCGCGCACCAGCGGGCCGAACATGCTGTGCATGGCGCGCTGGATGGCCAGGGCCATGATCTGCCCGCGCTCGCGAATGAAGGGCTGGGCTTCCTGGGTGACGATCAGCTTGTAGCCAATGGCCAGGTGGTTCTGCAGAGCCTGGCAGAGGTTGGCCACCTTGCGCGGACGTTCATCCAGAACGATGGCCTGATTGAGAAAGTGCTTTTCCAGATGCTTGCAGACGAAATACACCTCGGGCCGCAACAGTTCGAGCAGTTGCAGGCGGTTTTCCGTCGAGGTGATCAGTTGGTTCAGTTCCACCAGACAGTGATAGAGCTGGCGCGCCATTTCGCCCAGGTTGGCCTTGGGCAGGTTGCCCAGCCAGCGTTTCAGGTCGCGCGGCGATGCCTCACAGAAGGTCAGGCTGTGCTGATTGGGCGTGGGGACGCGCAACTGCTGATGTGGACTGGTTCTTTCCATGTCGATCGAGTGCTCCGCGGCGCTGGCTAAACGCCTGTCTTTTCAGGCAACTCTAGCAGTATCCGGGCCTGCTGGCAGCCCGAACACTTGATCAGTTCGGTAGCCGCCCTGCACCTTTCCGGATGATGCAGGGCGCTTGGGTGTCAGTGAGGCAGGGCCAGTTGCTGGCCCATGCGTACCGGACTGGTTTCTCCCAGGCTGGCAGTCCACTGCACCTGCTCCGGGCCAAACAGCACGATGGCGGTGGATCCGAGCTTGAAACGACCGATTTCGGCGCCTTTATCCAGCTGGATCGGCCCCTGCGGCTGGTCATAGCGCACGCTTTTCAGCTCGCGGCGTGGCGGTGTGACCAGACCGGCCCAGACGGTTTCGATGCTGGCAACGATCATGGCGCCGACCAGAACCACGGCCATCGGCCCGCGTTCGGTATCGAACAGGCAGACCACGCGTTCGTTGCGGGCGAACAGCTCGGGAACGTTTTCCGCCGTGGTCTGGTTGACCGAGAACAGGCGACCCGGCACATAAACCATTTCCTTGAGCGTGCCCGCCAGCGGCATGTGCACGCGGTGGTAGTCCTTGGGCGACAGGTACACGGTGGCGAAGTCGCCGCCCATGAACGGCGCGGCGCGCTCGGCGTCGCCGCCCAGCAGTTCCAGCACGCTGTAGCTGTGGCCCTTGGCCTGGAAGATGCGGCCGTGTTCGATCTTGCCCAACTGGCTGATGGCACCATCGGCCGGGCAGAGAATGGCGCCAGGGGTGGCGTCCAGTGGTCGAGCGCCTTCTTTCAGGGCGCGGGTGAAGAAGGCATTGAAGTGCTCGTAGGCGTTCAGGTCTTCGACGGCGGCTTCGCGCATGTCGACCTGATAGCGGCGGGCGAACCAGGCGATCAGACGGCTTTTGAACCAGGGCGCGCGGCACTCGGCGGCGCAGCCGATCAGGCGCGACAGCAGGTGATGGGGTAGCAGGTACTGGCTGAGGATGAACAGGCGCTGTTTCATGGTGCTTCCTTGAAGAGGATGTTGGGCCGTTTTGCGGCTCAGGATTCGATTGGTGTGTCCGTCAGGTTGCCCCACTCCGACCATGAGCCGGCATAGGCCTTGACCCGCGGGTAGCCCAGCGCCTTGGCCACCACGTAGGTGAAGCCGGAGCGGCGATGGGTCTGGCAGTGGGTGATGATTTCCTTGTCCGGCGTGATACCCAGACTTTGCAGGACTTGCGCCATGTCACTGCGGATGCGCAGGCCGCGTTGAGCGTCCATGCCGGCTGTCCATTCGAAGTTGATGGCGCCGGGGATGTGTCCGCCGCGTGCTGCCAGCACCTTTTCGCCGCTGAATTCGGCGGGGCTGCGGGCGTCCCAGATGGCCAGGTCGCTGGCTCCGAGTCTGCTCTGCAGGTAGTCGCGGCTAGCGGTCGGCGCATCGTGAATGATCAGTTGCAGCGTCTGTGCGGCAGCTGCCGCCGGAATTTCCTGGGTGACCGGCAGGCCGTCGGCCAGCCAGGCCTGTAGTCCGCCGTTGAGGAAGTGGTAGCGCTGGTGGCCGATCACGTCGAGCAACCAGATGAAGCGTCCGGCCCAGCCGCCACCTTCGTCGTCATAGACCACGTAGACCGCTTCCGGGTGATGGCCCAGCTCGGCAAACAGGTTTTCCAGTTGTTCCACTGGCGGTAGCAGGCCGGGGGCCGGCGGCTGGCCGAACTGCGTGCGCTTGCTGTCGACCCAGCGGGCGCCGGCGATATGGCCTTCGGTATAGCGGGCGGCAGTGCTCAGGTCGACCAGGATCAGCTCGTCGGCATTCAGGCGGCTGGCCAGTTCGGCGGGCTCGATCAGCAGGGGCAGATTGGCGAACGCGGACATGATGGCTTTCCGGGGCGGCAAAAAAAGCGATTGTAGCGGAAAGCTCAGCGGCCGCGGCGGGCGAAGCTGCCCAGGGCGCGCTCGATGCATTGCACGGTTTTGCCGAACGCCTGCAGCTGGGTTTCGTTGAATGGCGCGCCGTGCTGGTCGACCACCAGCAGCATGGCGACATGCCCCTGGTTGGCGATCGATCGCAGGATCAGATGCTGGCTGATGAACAGGCTCTTCAGGCTGCCGGGCAGCAGCGCCGAAAATTGCGCCATGTTATCCGGTGACAGACGCAACTGCCCGGGCTGACTGAGCAGGCGGCGCAGTACCTGGCTCTGCTGCGGGTCGAGTACCAGCTTGCCGGCTTCGGCGGACAGGCCGTGGCTCTGCTGGGCTTGCAGGCGAGTGTGCTGGCGGTCGGTGAGCAGCAGCAGAACACGCTGCATGCCGCAGTGTTGCAGGGCGTCACGGGCGCACTGGGTCAGCTGCAGCACATTGGCGAAGGGCGTGGGGTCCTTGAGCAGTTCGCTGCAGGCCTGCCTCCAGGCCTGTACACCAGCCGGTGTGACGGGTGTTGCAGCAGCTGCTTTGTTCAGCGGTTTCCAGCGTCGCTCGCTCCAGGGCCAGAGTAGCGCCTCGGCAGGATGCCAGAGACCGGTATGGGCGTGGCGACGGGCGCTGCTGACGGCCTGCTGGTGTATCTGTCCCTGGAGTTCACCCAGTGCGGTATGCAGATAAAGCCCGCTCAGGCGTTGCCAGCGCAAGCTGTGCTGGCCTTCCCAGGCGATATGCGCCGACAGGGCCAGGCCATTGGCCAGCAGAATGCTGTTTTCCGGACGGGTCAGCCAGCGCCGCAGCGGTTCGTCGCCATCCAGAATCTGTTGCTGATGCAGCGGGTGCTCGTTGTCGCGGGCAATGTGCAGGGCTTTGACCAGCAGGCGGCGATCACTCAGCAACAGCTGGTAGCAGTGGATGATCCAGCTCGGTAGTCGCCACTGTTCGGCCAGTTGCAGGCAGATGTTCAGCAGCGGTACACCGAGCAGTTCGCGTTCCACCGCGAGGCCAGGCTCGCCCTCGCAGAGCACCCGGCGCGTCCATTCCTGCAGCACGACCGGCTGGCTGGCCGCCAGCGGCCAGAGCGGGGCGAGCAGCAGCAGGGCGCCGCTGTTGATCTCCTGCCACAGGCGCGCCAGGCGGGCGCCGAACAAGCCGCTAGCCTGCTGCTCGGCATGCTGGCTGATCAGTTGCAGTTGGCGCAGCGGCTGGGGAATGGCGCTTTCCTCAAGAACAGGCAGGCGCCGCAGCAGTTCCTCGGTGTTCTTCAGGCCGATGCGGTTGAGGGCTGTCTCCAGCGTGGCCGCCGGTTCGCCCAGGCTGCCAATGCTGCGATTGGCCTCACGCATCACGGCCAGTGCCGCCGCGGGGCAATCCTGCAGACGCTCGGCGATGTCGCGCAGCGAGCGCCGGCTGTCCAGTACGGTGTGCAGTACCAGATCGCGGCTCTGCGTCGTGACTGGCAGGCGGACGCGTTCCAGCTGCTTGAGCCATTGGTCGAGGGTGCGTGGAACGGAGGTATTGACGGTCATGCGGATTGAGCCTGACTGGCTTTTCGCCCTAAGTGGCTATAGTCTGGCTCATATCTTCCGATAAATAGAAGGGTCATCTTTCCTGGCCCCTTCGTCAGCCTCGAAAAGCTTTATTCCTATGGCAAAAATCATCGGCATCATTGTGGTGTTCGGCAGTGTTCTGGGTGGGTTTATCCTCTCGGGCGGCAAGTTCTTGGCCCTGATTCAGCCGTTCGAGGTGATGATCATCGGTGGCGCCGCGCTGGGTGCATTGC
>CALMID010000193.1 GCA_937863915.1 uncultured Pseudomonas sp. | reverse complement strand
AGCAAATGACTGTTAATCATTGGGTCCCTGGTTCGAGTCCAGGTCGCGGAGCCAACTTCCAGCCGGGGTATAGCGCAGTCCGGTAGCGCGCCTGCTTTGGGAGCAGGATGTCAGGAGTTCGAATCCCCTTACCCCGACCATTTTTGGGTCGTTAGCTCAGTCGGTAGAGCAGTTGGCTTTTAACCAATTGGTCGTAGGTTCGAATCCTACACGACCCACCATATAGAAATGCAAAGAGCCCGCCTTGTGCGGGCTTTTTGTTGTGCGCGAAAAAACTTGCCACTGCATTCCGCCGGGTTTTGGTCCGTTTTGGTGTGCCGGGTGCCTAGACGAGCTGGCTAAGGAGTCGGCTGAGCAGGCCCAGGGCAATCACCGCTGCCAGCAAGACAGCCAGTAGCCGCCAGGGCCGGAAGGGCTGGCGCTGGACCTGATGCTGGGGAGCGCTGAGGTAGTGGTCTACCTTGGCCTGATCTTCTGAGCTGAGTTGGCTGGGCATGCGGGCCTCGCTGGCAATGGTGAAGCGCTAGGTCGATAGTTATCAGCTCACTATAGATAACTGATCCTGCAGGCGGATGATGCCGCTCTGCACGACGCGGGCGGTGATGCCGCCATGGCCGCGCACGGCCTGAAATGCTCCGGTGCCGAGTCGCGCCTCCAGGCGGGCGCAGGGTTGGCACCAGCCGGTGGTTTCCAGGATGGCCTGACCCAGACGAAAACGCCGGTTCTTGAGGCTGAACAGGTTGATGCCGCTGATGGCGATATTGCGTCGCAAATCCAGCGCGCTGATCGGCTTGCCAAGCAGGGCGCTGATCACGTCCAGATGCTCCCACTGGATCAGGGTGACCTGTCGGGCGTTGCTGGCGCTGGGGCGGCTGTGATCGCCGGTCAGGCCGGCGTCGCGGCGGGCTTCTACGGCATCGACTTCCAGCATGGGCGCTTCTCGTGCCGGGCGCACGCCGATCCAGCGGACTTCACCGATCTGCGGCACGCTGGCAATCAGTTCCTGCAGGTTCATAGCCCGATACCCAGATCGAACAGCACGGTGCGACCGCGGTTGTGGCGCAGAAAATCCGGGGCGTTGTCGTGGGTGAACAGTACGCGCACAAAGTTGGGGCCGACCAGCGACAGTGAGCGCCAGCCCTGACGCTGGTATTCCGAGGGCGGCGGGAACGGGCGGTTGAAGTCCAGGGCCGCCTGCTTGAGGTTGCAGAACGCGAGCAGATCAAGCTCGCCCAGCGGCAGGCCGCGCTCCTGATAGTTGTGCGCCTTCTTGCGCAGGGTCGGTCCCAGACGCGCCTGCAGATCGCCAGCGCTCAGCCAGCGCGGGCGGCGATGGCGGCGAACCAGCTGGCTCAGGGAGAAGGCCGAACGGCGCCGCTCGACTTCATCGCGCCATTCCTCATTGAGGCGACGACCTTCGTCGAGGACGAAGAACACTTCGAAGTTGGCTTCGCGAAACTGCACGTCCGGAGGCTCCTGGCCGCTGCCGAACTCGTCCAGGCGATGACTGATGTTGAAGGCTTGCAGCAGGCGCTGACAAACCCAGCGCTCGCGTTCCCACTTGCGGGCATTGGACAGGAATTCGTTGGCCTGTTCGGCCTGGCGCGTCAGCAGGCGCAGGTAATCGCTTTCGTGCATGTGGCTCATGATAGGCAGGCGACTGGGCAGCGTACAGCCTGCGATGACTGCGCCGGTGTGCCTCATGCCGGTCAGCTGGCGGCGGTGTAAACTGCGCCCATTCGCGAGGTGCCTGATGATCCGCTCTGCTACTGCCGACGACCATGCTCAGCTGTATGCCTTGTGGCAGCGCAGTGAAGGTATTTGCGTGCGCGACGAGGACGGTTATGTGCCGTTCTGCCGCTATCTGCAGCGCAATCCGCAGCTTAGTCTGGTGCTTGAGTTGCAGGGGCAGGTGGTGGGGTCGCTGCTGGTGGGGCACGACGGCCGGCGTGGTTATCTGCAGCACCTGGTGGTCGATCAGCCCTGGCGCGGCCGCGGTCATGCGCGGGCATTGTTGCAGGAGGCGCGAGAGCGTCTGGCGGCATTGGGAATCGATAAGTCGCATGTATTTGTGCTGCGCACGGCGCCTGCCGCACTGTCTTTCTGGTCGGCGCGAGCGGACTGGTTGCGTCGTGAGGATATCGATGTGTTTTCCACAAGAGGAAATGACTGATGCGAAGTGTACTGGCGGTATTTATGTTGCTGTTTTGCGCAAGCGCCATGGCGCTGGAAAAGGGAGAGCGTTTGTTGCCGTGGACGCTGCTCGATCAGTTCGACAAGGCCTACACCCTCGATCAGCAGGCGCGCATCCTGCTGGTGGCGCGCAATATGACCGGCGCCAAGCTGTTCAAGGCAGCGCTGGAGGAGAAGCCAAAGGGTTTTCTTGAGGCGCGTCAGGCGGTATTCGTGGCGGATGTGAGTCGCATGCCGGCAGTGATTTCGACCTTGTTCGCCGTGCCGGCCATGCGCGATTACAACTACCGGGTGCTGCTGGACAGCCAGTCCCGCGTAGCGTCGCGCTATCCGGCGGCAGAGGATCAGGTGCTGTGGCTGGATATTGATCGCGGTGTGCTGCGCGACAGTCGTACCTTCACGGATGCCCAGGCGTTGCGTCAGGCTCTGGAGCAAGCGCAGCAATGATCAGCGCAGGGCTGCTGACGCCGGAAGTCCTGCAGCTCGGCTGGTTGCTGTATGGGCCGGCGCTGCTGTGGGCGGTCTGGCGAGCACCCTGGCTGGAGTTGTTCAGCGATTTCCGCCGGCAGCACCTGCTGTTCGGCACGGTGCTGAGTCTGTTTCTGTTGTGGCTGGTGCGACGGGATTTCGAGTCGGGGCTGGCCTTTCACTTCATCGGCATGACGGCCGTGACCCTGTTGCTCGACTGGCCGCTGGCGATCCTGGCCGGCGCGCTGGCGCAGTTGGGGTTGCTGGCGCTGGGGCGCCAGGAGTTGGCAGCCATGGGCGTCAATGCCCTGTTGTTGATTCTGCTGCCGGTTTGGGTTGCAGAGGGCTGTGCGCTGCTGGTCGAGCGTTTCCAGCCAAAGAATCTGTTTGTTTATATCTTCTGCGCCGGCTTCTTCCCGGCTGCTCTGACGGCCGCGTTGTGCGTGTTGCTGGGGCTGGGCTTGCTGTGGTGGAGCGATATCTACGCCATGCCGCCCTGGCTGGATGATATGGCCGCCTACCTCTGGCTGGTGATGTTTCCCGAAGCCTTTATCAATGGCACGGCCATCACGGGGCTTGTGGTGTTCTGTCCCGACTGGCTGGAAACCTTCAATCGCACCCGTTACCTGCAGGCGCCCTGGAAAGACGACGAGCCGCAGCGCTGATGACGGGCGATTCATTGAGCTGATGCTTGTTGGGCTGTTGATCCATATCAAGCGCCTCATTTCGTTGGCCGAGCAGCATCAGGCTTTGTCCGCAGAGGAGCAGCATCATGGGGGCGCATGAATGGGCGCGGGGCGCAATCGACAAGGCTTTGAGCGAAGCACGCCAGGCAGGGCTGGATGAGGCGCTGGTGCTGCGTGCGCTGCTCAGTGCGCTGGTCGAGCGCAGCAAGGCGTCGCGACCGCTGAGTGATCTGGCGCAGGAGCTGCAGTTCCTGGCCGAGAATCTGGATGATGGGCGCGACTACATGTTTATGCGGCCCTGACTTCCGCATGGCTGAGTAGGCTGGGTTGAGTCGCTTTGCGAGGAAGCCCGGCAAGCTGCTCCGGTTCTTGGGCTTCGCTGCGCTCAACCCCAACCTACCTGTGCTTGGGGCTTGCGCTTTGCTCAGTGCTCGCGCGGGGGCAGGTCGCCGGAGAACAGTTCGTCTTCCAGTGGATCGCCCGGAATGGCGTGACTTTCAGAGGCCCAGGCGCCCAGGTCGATCAGCTTGCAGCGTTCCGAGCAGAACGGGCGCTGTGCATTCTCGGGGGTCCATTCGACCGGGGCGCCACAGGTGGGGCAACTGACGGTGGGGGTTGCTTTCATGGTTGGCCTCCCTTGAAGCGCAGATACTGTTGATGCAGGCGCTCCACCTGCTGTTGCAGCCAGTGCAGGTCGCGGTCATTGACCAGCACGTCGTGGGCGTGTTGCAGGCGTTTTTCCCGCGCCGCCTGGACCTGCAGGATGGCTTTCACCTGATCTTCTGCCACCTGATCGCGCTGCATGGTGCGGCGGATCTG
>CALMID010000192.1 GCA_937863915.1 uncultured Pseudomonas sp. | reverse complement strand
CCATCGGCATAGCCGCAGCTCACCGTGCCGATGCGAGCGGGCCGCTCGGCCTGCCAGCCGGCGCCATAGCCGACCGTTTCGCCCGCAGCGATCTCGCGCACGGCAATCAGCTCGGCCGTCAGGCTCATCACCGGCTGCAGGCCCAGCTCGGCGGCGGACAGTTCGGCGAACGGGCTGGCGCCGTAGAGCATGATCCCCGGCCGCAACCAGTCCATGTGCGCCGCCGGAATCATCAGCACGGCCGCCGAGTTGGCCAGGCTGCGCTGATCAAAAGGCAGATCCAGTACATCGAGGAAACGCTCCAGCTGCAGCTCCGTCAGGCTGTGACCGCGCTCATCGGCGCAGGCGAAGTGGCTGAGCAGATTCAGCTCGGCCACCTGTGCCGCGCCCTGCAGGCGGGCATGGCAGTCACGCAGCGTCGCCTCATCCAGGCCCAGGCGATGCATGCCGCTGTCCAGCTTGAGCCAGACGTTCACGGGTCGCGCCAGCTCACTGGCGAGCAGCTGCTCGACCTGCAGCACACTGTGCAGCACCACATCCAGCTGCAACTGGGCAGCCATCCGGTATTCGCTGGCCTCGAAGCAGCCTTCCAGCAGCAGAATGCGTGCACTGGCATGCATCGCCCGCACCTGCGCCGCCTCCTCCAGACAGGCCACGGCAAAGCCGTCGGCTTCATCAAACAGGGCCGTCACCACCTCGCGCAGGCCATGCCCGTAGGCATTGGCCTTGACCACGGCAAAGGCCTGACGCCCCGGCGCGCAGCGCTTGGCCACGGCGTAGTTGTGCCGCACGGCGGCGAGATCGATGGAAGCAACGAGCGGACGCATGAGAACACCCCAAAGCAAACGGGCGCCCATCTTAACCGCTGGGCGCCCGTTTTCATTGATCCCTGTGCGGCTATGACTGCCGCGCGGAGTTATTCGTCATCGTCGAAGTTGTAGATACCCGGCGCCAGGTTCTCGAAGCGCGTGTACTTGCCGAGGAACGCCAGGCGGCAGGTGCCGATCGGGCCGTTACGCTGCTTGCCGATGATGATCTCGGCCACACCCTTGTACTCGGTCTCGGGGTGATAGACCTCGTCCCGGTAGACGAACATGATGATGTCGGCGTCCTGCTCGATCGCCCCGGATTCGCGCAGGTCGGAGTTGACCGGGCGCTTGTTGGGCCGCTGCTCCAGCGAGCGGTTGAGCTGCGACAGCGCCACCACCGGGCAGTTGAACTCCTTGGCCAGGGCCTTGAGCGAGCGCGAGATTTCCGAGATCTCGTTGGTGCGGTTTTCACCGGAGGCTCCCGGGATGCGCATCAGCTGCAGGTAGTCGACCATGATCAGCGCCACTTCGCCGTGCTCACGCGCCAGGCGACGGGCACGCGCGCGCATCTCGGTGGGGCTGATGCCGGCAGTATCGTCAATGAACAGTTTGCGCTCATTGAGCAGATTGACTGCCGAGGTCAGACGCGGCCAGTCGTCGTCGTCCAGCTTGCCGGAACGCACCTTGGTCTGGTCGATACGACCCAGCGACGAGAGCATACGCATGACGATCGAGTCGGCGGGCATTTCCAGGGAGAACACCAGCACCACCTTGTCCGAGCGCAGTACCGCGTTCTCCACCAGGTTCATGGCGAAGGTGGTCTTACCCATCGACGGACGGCCGGCGACGATCACCAGGTCGGCCGGCTGCAGGCCACTGGTCATGCCATCCAGATCGGTAAAGCCGGTGGAAATGCCGGTAATGCCTTCGTTGGTATTGAACAGCTCGTCGATCCGGTCGATGGCCTTGACCAGAATCTCGTTGATGCCCACCGGGCCGCCGGCCTTGGGCCGCGCTTCGGCAATCTGGAAGATCTGCCGCTCGGCCTCGTCGAGCACTTCCACGGCGCTCTTGCCCTGCGGGGCATAGGCCATGTCGGCGATCTCGTTGCTGATACCGATCAGCTGACGCAGGGTCGCGCGCTCGCGAATGATCTGCGCGTAGGCCTTGATGTTGGCCACCGACGGCGTGTTCTTGGCCAGCTCGCCGAGGTAGGCCAAGCCACCGACCTGAGCCAGCTGCCCCTCCTTGTCCAGTTGCTCGGACAGGGTGACCACGTCGAAGGGGTCGTTGCGCTCGGCCAGCTTGTAGATGGCGCGGAAAATCAGGCGATGGTCGTGGCGGTAGAAGTCGCCATCGGACACCGCATCGGAAACCCGTTCCCAGGCGTTGTTGTCGAGCATCAGGCCACCCAGCACGGCCTGCTCGGCCTCGATCGAATGGGGCGGCACCTTGAGTGCGGCGGTTTCCAGATCGTACTGTTGCGGCAGGCTGATATCGTTCATGGCACCTGAAACTCTCAATCACAGCGGCCCGCGGACAATTGCCCGGGGCTGAAAAAACAACGGGCACGACACCGCAAATGCAATGTCGTGCCCGATTGTCAGCAGGCCGGCGCTTTCACGCAAGACCTGCAAGTCGCCTCGACTTAGGCGGCTACCACGATCAGCTTGACGGTAGCTTCTACGTCGGTGTGCAGGTGCACAGCCACGTCGAACTCGCCAACTTGACGGATAGTGCCGTTCGGCAGACGTACTTCGCTCTTGGCAACCGGCACGCCGGAAGCAGTCAGAGCGTCAGCGATGTCGTGAGTACCGATCGAGCCGAACAGCTTGCCTTCGTCACCAGCCACAGCAGTGATGGTCACTTCCAGCTCAGCCAGTTGGGCAGCGCGAGTTTCAGCAGATGCTTTCTTCTCGGCAGCAGCCTTTTCCAGCTCGGCACGGCGCGCTTCGAACGCAGCGATGTTCGCGGCGGTAGCAGCAGTGGCCTTGCCTTGCGGCAGCAGGTAGTTGCGGCCGTAGCCGGACTTGACGTTTACCTTGTCGCCCAGGTTGCCCAGGTTGGCGATTTTTTCCAGCAGAATAACTTCCATTGGGTCTTACCTCTTAACTTTTAACCTTCACCGTTCGCAGGCCCGGCGCCGTTGTTGCGCGCGGAGCGGCCGCGAAAATCAATCAGACTGTCGACGATGGCCAGGACCACCAGTAACGGATAAACCAGCTGCATGAAGATCAGCAGCGACACATAAAGCCCGACCAGCCAGAACCGAGCGAGGCGCCCCTGGGCCACCAGGCCGTGGAGCAACGCCGCACCGGCGAAGGCCAAAGGCACACTGCACAGCGGCGTCAGCATCGCCAGTTGCACCCCGAGATTGGGGCCCAACAGCATGCCGGCCAGCAGCAGCGCCATTGGCGCCGGCGGCAGACGCATCTCGCGAATTTCGCGAGCGAATCCACCGGGGTTGTACAGCGTCGCCTGCCACCAGCGCCCAAGCGCCAGGGCCAGCAGACTGCCGGCTTGCAGCAGCGAGGCCAGCAGCCCGGTCAGAACCGGCGCCAGCAAACTGTGCAAGCGGGCCTGTTCCTCGACGCCGAGTTCCTGAACACCTTGCAGAACCTGTGGCAACAGAGCTTGCAGCTCCTTGGCCAGGGCCTGGATCGGTTCCTGAAACACCGCATCGAGGGTCACGCCATACAACACCCCAACGGCAACACTGGCGAGGAGCACACGCGTCCAGGACGTCGTAGCCCGCAACACCACAGCCAGTGCCAGCGTGCCGAGCAGTACCAGAAGAGCGCGCGGCTCACCGAAGTACCACCAGGCCAGCGCCGGCAGCAGCCCCCAGGCCACTACGCCCAGAGCATCACCGAGGCCGCGCCGCAACAGGACCAAAGCCCCCGCTGCAGCACCTAGCCAGAAGAGCAACGGCAACGCCGTTGCACCGACCACCACAAGGGCGGCCTGCATGCGTCCACGCATAATGAATTCAGCGAGTGGGCGCATGCGTCTATCCCTTACCTACGTCGACGGCCCGTTATCAACGGCCGTGGCTGTCGGTGTAGGGCAGCAGGGCCAGGTAGCGAGCGCGCTTGATAGCGGTAGCCAGCTGACGCTGATACTTGGCCTTGGTACCGGTAATACGGCTAGGAACAATCTTGCCGGTTTCGGAGATGTAGGCCTTCAGGGTGTTGAGATCTTTGTAATCGATCTCTTTGACGTTTTCTGCGGTGAAGCGGCAGAACTTACGACGGCGGAAGAAACGTGCCATGAGATTGGCTCCTCAATAAGATCCGTGGATTACTCGTCAGCGTTGTCGCTGTCGTCGCCATCGGCAACGTCAGATTCAACGCGCTCACGGCGCTCACGGCGCTCGTTGCGGTTCTCTTCAGCCTTGAGCATCTCGGACTGCTCGGTAACAGCTTCGTCGCGACGGATGACCAGGTTACGGATCACGGCATCGTTGTAACGGAAGTTGTCTTCCAGCTCGGCCAGGGCTTTGCCGCTGCACTCAACGTTCAGCATCACGTAGTGAGCCTTGTGCACGTTGTTGATGGCGTAAGCCAGCTGACGACGGCCCCAATCTTCCAGGCGATGAACCTTGCCACCGTCTTCTTCGATGACTTTGGTGTAACGCTCGACCATACCGCCGACTTGTTCGCTCTGATCCGGGTGGACCAGGAAAACGATTTCGTAATGACGCATAAATGCTCCTTACGGGTTGTAGCCTGCCGACTAACGCGGTCAGGCAAGGAGTGAATGACTCGATGAACTTGCCAGAGTGAAGACGCGCGAGCGCCTGCCAATCCGGCAAGGCCGAGCATTCTAGAGAAAGCGCCCATGAGGGCGCAAGGAAAACTGGCGATTATTTGAACAATCGCCAGT
>CALMID010000191.1 GCA_937863915.1 uncultured Pseudomonas sp. | reverse complement strand
CGGTCAGGCACGGTATTGCCGGGACAGTGCTGCAATTTTGCCGCATGGCGCGGCACGCCGCATCAGCGAAGATGCGGCGAGTTGCCTCAGATCACTGGGCGAAGCGGTTTTTCAGCGCTTCTTCCACCGCGGGGTGGACGAATTTTCTGATGTCGCCGCCGAGGGCGGCGATTTCGCGCACCAGGGTCGATGAGATGTAGGAGTACTTCTCCGACGGGGTGAGGAACATGCTCTCCACCTCGGGCACCAACTGACGGTTCATGTTGGCCAGCTGGAATTCGTACTCGAAGTCGGACACCGCGCGCAGGCCGCGCAGGAAGACATTGGCCTTCTGTTCCTTGACGAAGTGGGCGAGCAGGGTGGAGAACCCCACCACCTCGACATTCGGCAGGTGGGCGGTGACTTCCCGGGCCAGAGCCACGCGTTGCTCCAGGGGGAACAGCGGGTTTTTCTTCGGGCTGGCCGCCACGGCGACGATGATGTGGTCGAACAGGCGCGAGGCGCGCTCGATCAGATCGCCATGACCCTTGGTAATAGGATCGAAGGTACCTGGGTACAGCACTCGGTTCATCGCAACGTCCAGACAGGTCCTTAGGGGACTCGGATGGTAGCGCAGCAGTTCCCCAAGGCCAAGCCAAAGGGAACTCTGCGGCAAAGCGGTGGTCAGGCCGCTTTCAGGCGCTCGGCGAGCAGGCTGGCAAGCTGGGCGGTGAGGCCGTAGATCGACAGCTGCGGGTTGGCGCCGATGCTGGTGGGGAACAGCGAGCCGTCGTGGATCGACAGGTTTTCCAGCTGGTGGTGGCGCCCCAGGCTGTCGGTGACGCCCAGCTTGGGATCTTCGCTCATGCCGCAGCCGCCCATGACGTGGGCGCTGCCCAGGCGGGTGCGGTAGATCTCCAGGCGCAGCGAGTCGATCAGCTCGCGCGCCTGGGCCGGCGTCTTCACATAGTCAGCATCGGCGTGCAGCGGCAGCACGGCCTTGGCGCCGGCGGCGAACTGGACTTCCGCCATGACCTGGAAGGCACGGCGGATGCCGTCCCAGGTGTAGTCGGTCATCTGGTAGTCGAGCACCGGGCTGCCGTCGCTGCGCAGCTCGACCTTGCCCGCCGCGCTGTCCGGGTGGAAACCATCGCGCATCAGCGCCAGCATGACGTTGGTGTGCGGCAGCTGTTCCATGCGCAGGGCATTGTCGATGCCGAAGCGGCCGAGCAGGGTGGCGGTCAGCGCCGGTTGTAGTGGCGGCACTTCGAGCTTGTAGGACATGCGCCCGGTGATGCCGTCATCCCACTGGAAATGATCGGAATAGAGCGACTGCGGGGCGCCGTAGAAGGGGTTGATCACTTCATCGAACTGCGCCGCGGAGAAGTTCACCGTGTGCAGGAAGGTACGCTGGCCGGTGCGGCCGTGTGGATCGGGAGCGTTGGAGCGCATCAGCAGCGCCGGGCTGTTGATGCCGCCGGCGGCCAGCACGTAGTGGCGCGCCTTGACCAGAATCTTGCGGCCGTTGGGGGCCACGCAGCGCTCGTCCAGCCCCAGGCATTCGATGCCGGTGACCTTGCCGCCGCTGATCTGCAGCTTGTTGGCACGCGCCAGATAGAGCAGCTCGCCGCCCTTGTCGAGGGTGGCCGGAATGGTGGTGACCAGCATCGACTGCTTGGCGTTGGTCGGACAGCCCATGCCGCAGTAGCCCAGGTTCCAGCAGCCGCGCACATTGCGCGGGATGACTTTCCAGTGATAGCCGAGCTTGTCGCAGCCGCGGCGGATCACATCATTGTTGGCATTCGGCGGGATGGCCCAGGGCGCGACGCCCAGACGCTGCTCCATCTTCTCGAACCAGGGCGCCATCTCGGCGGCGCTGTGGCCCTTCACGCCATAGGCCTCGGCCCAGTGCTGCAGGGTGCCTTCCGGTGTGCGGAAGCTGGAGGTCCAGTTGACCAGGGTGGTGCCGCCCACGGCACGGCCCTGCATGATGGTGATGGCGCCGTCCTTGCTCATCCGTCCCATGCCTTCCTGATACAGCGAGCCGTAGGCCTCGGGTTCCTGCATCTTGAAGTCGGAACTGGTCTTGAGCGGGCCTTCCTCGATCAGCAGGACCTTGAAGCCGGCCGCGCTGAGGATCTCCGCGGTGGTACCGCCGCCAGCGCCGGAGCCGATGATGGCGACATCGGCTTCCAGGGTCAGGTCCTGGTTCAGGCGCGAGCCGTCGTAAGTCTTCCAGCCACGGGCCAGGCCTTCTTTGAACAGATCCGGTACAGGCATTTCAGGCTCTCTTTTTATGATTCAGGCAGCAATGAGGCTGAGCAAGTTGCAGGCAGGTATCAGACAGTGGGCGGGCCGGGGTAGCCGCAATGGCCCCAGGAGTCCGGGTTGCCGTACCAGGCCAGCATCACCAGTTGCAGCAGCGAGGCATGGCCCATCTTCAGCAGTCCCAGCGAGCTGTTCTGCCAGCGATCGAGGAAGTGGCGGATATCGTCGGCACTGGTTTTTTCCCAACTGCCCCAGATGCCGGTCAGCGGGCCACGGGTCACGCCCATGGCCAGCACGTCGAACAGCTGGATGGTGAGCTTGGCCATTTCCGGCGAGAAACGGTTGAGGCTGTAGTCGATGCCGGCGATGGTCTTGCTCACCGCGGAATCCATCTTATCGGCGGGCACAGCCCCTTCGAGGATCACTGGGATCAGCGCACGCAGAAACGGCAGGTCGCCGTCACGCAGGATCGCCAGGCCCTGGGCCGGCACGCTGGCCGAGCAACCGCTGAGGCTGGCGGTGACGCCGGCAGTGGCGAGGAAGGCCGAACCGAGCAGGCCGACCTTGAGCAGGCTGCGCCGGGAAAGCTCGGGCGCGTCCATCGAATGTGCAGTCATGGAAAATCTCGCGGCAGTTCAGCGACGGGCCGGCCAGGCGACCGGCCCAGGAGGCTCAGCGGACGAACAGCTTGTACACCAGCTTCTGGATGGCCTTGCCGTAGGGCGGGTAGATCATCCGGGCGGCGTTGTAGCGCTGCTTGATGAAGGTGCTCTTGGCATGGCTGAAGGTCTTGAAGCCTTCGTGGCCATGGTAGTGGCCCATGCCGGACGGGCCGACGCCGCCGAAGGGCATGTCGTCCTGGGCCACGTGCAGCATGGTGTCGTTCAGGCACACGCCACCCGAGTGGGTGCGCTCCAGCACGCGCTGCTGCTCGGCCTTGTCATAGCCGAAGTAGTACAGTGCCAGCGGGCGGTCACGCTCGTTGATGAAGGCCAGGGCGTCTTCCAGCTTGTCGTAGGGGATCACCGGCAGCAGCGGGCCGAAGATCTCGTCCTGCATCACCTTCATCTCGTCGTTCACATTCAGCAGCAGGGTGTGCGGCAGGCGACGGCCCTGGCCTTCGGCATACAGCGGGATGACCTGAGCGCCCTTGCTTTCGGCGTCGGTGATGTAGCTCTTCAGGCGCGCCAGCTGACGCTCGTTGATGACGGCGGTGTAGTCCGGGTTGTCCTTGAGGGTCGGCAGGAAGCGCTGCACCACCTCTTTATAGGCAGCGACGAAGCCGTCGACGCGGTCCTTCGGCACCAGCACATAGTCGGGCGCCACGCAGGTCTGCCCGGCGTTGAGGGTCTTGCCGAAGGCGATGCGCTCGGCGGCATCGCTCAGCGGCACGTTGGCCGAGACGATGGCCGGCGACTTGCCGCCCAGTTCCAGGGTGACCGGGGTCAGGTTCTCGGCGGCGGCGCGCATCACATGCTTGCCGACGCTGGTGGCACCGGTGAACAGCAGGTGATCGAACGGCAGCTTGGAAAAGGCCACGCCCAGCTCCACTTCGCCGAGCACCACGCACACCAGATCCTCGGGGAAGATGCGCGCCAACAGATTCTTCACCAGTGCGGCGGTGGCCGGGGTGGACTCGCTCATCTTGATCATCACCCGGTTGCCGGCGGCCAGCGCGCCGATCAGCGGGCCCATGGCCAGGTACAGCGGGTAGTTCCACGGCACGATCACGCCGACCACGCCGACGGGCTGGTACACCACCTTGGCGGCGGCGGGCATGAACGCCAGGCCGACGCTGCGGCGCGAGGGCTTCATCCACTTCTTCACGCGCTTGGCCGAATAGTGGATGGCATGCAGGCTCGGCATGATCTCGGCGAGGATGGTTTCATCCGCCGAGCGATTGCTGAAGTCCGCGCTGATGGCCTTGATCAGGCTCTCCCGCTCGCTGGAAATCAGCTCTGCCAGGCTGTTCAGCCACTGCACGCGCTGCTCCGCCGAGGGCATCGGATGGGCGCGATAGGCACTACGCTGGCGGGCAAACAATTGCTCGAGCTGGGCAATTTCCTGCTGGGTCTGCTGCAGGTAGGCGATATCGGCAACCATGGTGGGGCTCCTGGTGGGGTTGGCTTTCGAGCATTTTTAGAGCAAATGCTCTAGAGTGTCAAATAGCATGACTGTCGGGCCGCCGTGCGGCAGCCCAACGAAAAGTTAGCGTGCCTACCGGGCGCTGCTGCGCGGTAACATGCGCCCGTTTCCGCTGCGGCCCGGTGCCCCAGTTGTCAGTCAGAGAGGACCCGTTGGCATGGCCCCGCGTGTGAAAACCCGAGACCGCATCGTTGCCGAGAGCCTGGAGCTGTTCAATGCCCAGGGCGAGCGCAACGTCACCACCAATCACATCGCCGCGCACCTGGGCATGTCGCCGGGCAACCTGTACTACCACTTCCGCAACAAGCAGGCGATCATCGCCGAGCTGTTTGCCCAGTACGAGGCGCAGGTCGACCAGTTCCTCCGCCGTCCCGAGGGGCGGGCGCTGACGGTGGTGGACAAGACCTTCTATCTCGAAGCCCTGCTGGCGGCGATGTGGCACTACCGCTTCCTCCATCGTGACCTCGAGCACCTGCTCGAAGCCGATCCGGAGCTGGCTGCCCGTTACCGCACCTTTGCCCAGCGCTGCAGGGTGCAGGCCCAGGGGATCTACCAGGGCTTCGTCGAGGCCGGCATCCTGCTGATGGAGCCGGCGCAGGTCGAAGCGCTGACCCTCAACAGCTGGATCATCATGACCTCCTGGGTGCGCTTCCTCTGCACCACCTTCGGCAGCCACGGCGACCTCAGCCAGGACATGCTGCGCCGCGGCATCTACCAGGTGCTGGCGCTGGAAGGCGGCTACGCCAGCGCCGAGGCGCGCCCGGCCGTCGAGGCCCTGCAGCAGAAGCTGTTTGTGCCGCTGGATGGTCGTTTCGACGGTGCTGCCAGCTGATTGACGTCATGCATTCGGTTATCGCTTAGTGTGATACTGAGCACATCTTGAGGATTTATCCTCGACCTGTTGCGAGCGCCGCATGCCTGACACCTTGCCCCGTATTGCCATTCTCAGCTGGGAACCGGACGCACAGCCACGCAGTGGTGCCACCCTGTTCAACAGCGTTGACGCCCTGCTGGCTGAGCCGGCTTTCGATGTGCTGCTGCTGGATCTGCCCAGCGCCGATGCCGGTCAGGCGCTACGCCGCCTGCGACGCAGCGAGGCCTATTACTTCAGCCTGATCTACTGCACCCAGGAGCCGGATGCCTGGGGTCAGGCGCTGGCCGATGGCAAGGCGCCGTCCAGCCTGGCGGCGCTTGCGCCGCTATGGCGCGCCTGGCATGAACGCCTGGCCCTGTTCAACCGCGGGCGCGTGCCCGAGCGCCTGGAAAGCCGCGTGCTGGCCTGGCTGTGGCTGCGTCCCACGGCGCAGTTGCGTGCCGTGTGCGACTCCAGCTGTGCCCAGCATTATCGCTACCCGCTGATCGAGGCGCTGGCCGGCGATGACGGCTTCAATGCCTTCGGCTGGCTGCAGCTGATGCTGCAGAAGGACTGGCTGGAAACCACCGATCTGCTCGACCGGGTACGCCTGTGTGGCGGCTGCGGTTCCGGGCGCCTGAACTACGTGGATGTCTGTCCGGAGTGCCATGCTCTGGATATTGTCCGCCAGCCGTCGCTGCACTGCTTCACCTGTGGCCATGTCGGCGCGCAGGAGGAGTTCCTCAAGGATGGCGTGCTGATCTGTCCCAACTGCTACAGCCGCCTGCGGCATATCGGCAGTGACTATGACCGGCCGCTGGAGAACTACCGTTGCCGCGCCTGCCAGGCCTTCTTCGTCGACTCGTCGGTGGATGCGCGCTGCCTCGACTGCGGCCAGGTGCACAGCCCGGAGCGCCTGCGGGTTCGTGAGGTGCGCTACTTTCAGCTGTCGGAAAGCGGCCATCTGCGCTGTCGTCAGGGCCTGGACGACAGCACGGCTGCGGATGCCTATTTCCAGCGTCTCAATCTCACCGGCGAGGCCGGTTTCCACGAGCTGCTCAACTGGCAGCTGGCCCAGGTACGGCGTTATGGCGAGCCGGGCTTCTCCCTGCTGGGATTGCGCGTGGACAACCTCGATCAGGTGTTCGCCGAGCTGGGCGAGATGCGTGGGCATACCCTGGTTGACGCGCTGGTCGAACGGGTTCAGGAAATCATCCGCGATACCGATCGTTGTACGCGCAGCAGCGAGGATGTGCTGTGGATGCTCCTGCCGCGCACGCCCGCAGTCGGCCTGCAGCGCCTGCAGGAACGCCTGCTGGAGGGCGCGCAGCGGGTGCAGAGCGATGCGCAGCAGCAGATCAACCTGCGCATGGTCGGCTTCACGGCCCCCGAGGATATCCAGGCCGAGGAAGATGCGCCGCTGCTGCTGGCGCGCCTGGCCACCGGGCTGAACTGAGCCATGGATTTCGTCGAGCAACTGGTCGAGCTGATTACCGCGCTGAGTGCGCCGGACGGTTTGTCACGGCTGTTTCTCATGCTTTTTCCGTTCTTCCTGCTGTTCGAGCTGCCGCTCAATGTGCTGGTGATGCTCGGCGTGCAGCGCTGGTTTTCCCGCCAGCGCAGCAAGGTGCCGTATAACTCGCTGTACCGGCCACGGGTGTCCTGCATCATTACCTGCTACAGCGAGGGCATGGACGTGCAGACCACCCTGCGCAGCCTGTGCGAGCAGACCTACCTGGGCGACATCGAGATGATCCCGGTGGTCGACGG
>CALMID010000190.1 GCA_937863915.1 uncultured Pseudomonas sp. | reverse complement strand
CTGCCCGCCATCGCCGCCGGAGAAGCGAGCAGGCCCAGCAGTCGGCTCGCCCAGGAATCGCTCAAGGCAGCCCGCCCGCTTACCAGCTGCCAGTGTTGGCCATCGACGCCCAGGGCTCGGCCGGCGCCAGCGGCTCGCCCTTCTGCAGCAGCTCGACGGAGATGTTGTCCGGCGAACGCACGAAAGCCATATGGCCGTCACGGGGCGGGCGGTTGATGGTCACGCCATGCTCCTGCAGGCGCTGGCACAGGGCATAGATATCGTCCACCTCATAGGCGACATGGCCGAAGTTGCGGCCGCCGCTGTAAACCTCCGGATCCCAGTTGTAGGTCAGCTCCAGCTGCGCGTCGCTGTCCCCTGGCGCGGCCAGGTAAACCAGGGTGAAACGCCCCTGGGGATACTCGCGCTGGCGGATCACCTCCAGCCCCAGGGCATCACGGTAGAACGCCAGCGAAGCCTCAAGATCGGTGACACGCACCATGGTGTGCAGGTATTTCATTGGCCGACTCCTCTGTCACGGCAATTCAAGCCAGCGATGGTAACCCGTGGCGTCCGGGCTGGGCAGGCACAGAAAACTGCCTTTACAGTACAGGCACCCACTGAGGACGTCGGACCATGCTGCAACTGCGCCCCAACTGCGAATGCTGTGACTGTGACCTGCCGGCCGACTCCGCCGATGCCCGCATCTGCTCCTTCGAGTGCACCTATTGCGCCCAGTGCTCGGAACGGCTCGGTCAGCGCTGCCCCAATTGCGGCGGCGAACTGCAGCCACGTCCGCGTCGTCCACTTAACAAGCTGGAGCGCTATCCCGCCTCGACGGAGCGTGTGCTCAAGGCAAACGGCTGCCACTGAAGGCTTGACGAATCACATTAGCGAATAATACTGTATATAAATACAGTATTACGGAAGTCCCCTTATGGCCAACGCAATCCTTCTCGGGCCAGCAGGCAGCTCGGCTCATGAGCTGCCTTTTTTTTCCTCACGGATTCCCGCCGGCTTCCCCTCACCCGCCCAGGACCACCTGGAAGCCCAGCTGTCGCTGGATGAGCTGCTGAACATTCGTGCGCCGCATACCTACCTGGTACGCGCCAGCGGCGACAGCATGACCGGCGCCGGCATCCACGATGGCGACCTGCTGGTGGTCGACCGCGCCCTGCCGGCACACAGCGGCGCCGTGGTGATCGCCGCGCTGGCCGGCGAGGTCTTCGTCAAACGTCTGCAGCGAGATGCAGGGGGCATCAGCCTGCACTCGGCCAATCCGCGCTACGCGCCACGCCAGATCAACGCCGAGGACGAGCTGCAGATCTGGGGCGTGGTACGCCACAGCATCCATCGGCACGGCCAGCATGACTGAAACAGCCATCGCCCTGATCGACTGCAACAGCTTCTATTGCAGCTGTGAGCGCGTCTTCCGCCCGGACCTGAACGGCAAACCGATCGTGGTGCTGTCCAACAACGACGGCTGCATCATCAGCCGCAGCGAAGAAGCCAAGAAACTCAACATTGCCATGGGCACGCCCTACTTCCAGGTGCGCGAGCAACTGAGCCGGCAGCAGGTGGCCACCTTCAGCTCCAACTACGCCCTCTACGGCGACATGAGCGCCCGTGTCATGCAGGTCATCGAAAGCCTGGTCCCGCGAGTAGAGGTGTACTCGATCGACGAGGCATTCGCCGACCTCAGCGGCCTGCCCGAGCCCCTGCAGCAGCTCGGCGAGCAACTGAAGCAGAACGTGCTGCGCAGCACTGGCATCCCGGTGAGCGTGGGCATCGCTCCAACCAAGACCCTGGCCAAACTGGCCAATTACGCGGCCAAGCGCTGGCAGGAACGCACCGGTGGCGTACTGGATATCCGCCCGCAGCCCCTGCGCGAAAAAGTGCTCAGGAAACTCCCGGTCCATTGCGTGTGGGGGATCGGCCCGCGCCTGGCTCCGCAACTGCTCGGTCTGGGTATCCGCACGGCCTGGGACCTGGCGCACAGCGATAGGCAGATGCTGCGCAAACGTTTCGGTGTGGTGGTGGAAAAGACTGCTGCCGAACTCGCCGGCATCGGTTGCCTGCAGATGGATGAGCCCGCCAGCGCACGACAAAGCATCTGCTGCAGTCGCATGTTCAATCGCCCGCAAAACAGCCTCAAAGCCCTGCAGGAAGCCGTCGCCAGCTACACCCACCAGGCGGCCAGCCGTCTCAGGGCCCAAGGTTCGCTGTGCCGACAGCTGCAACTGAACCTGCGCACCCGCCAGATGGATGGACGGCGCGGCGGCCTGAGCGCCACCTCCCCCCTGCCCTACCCAAGCAATGACGTGCGCGAGCTGTGTGATACGGCACAACAGCTGCTGCAGGCGATCTATCGCCAGGATCAGTCCTACAGCAAGGCGGAAGTGCTGCTGCTCGATCTCTGCCAGCCGGGCGAGTTCAGCGACGACCTGTTCAAGCCACGCCAGAGCAACGCCAGCCAGAAAACCATGCAGGTCCTCGACCAGATCAACGCCCGCTGGGGTCGCGATACCCTGCGTCCGGCACGAGTGCCGCAACAGGCCGAATGGAGTATGCGCCGCGAGATGAAAAGCCCGAGCTACACCACCCGCTTCGATCAGCTCTGGACCGTCAAGGCGGAGTAAATCGCAGGCAATAAAAAACCCCGATGCTGAGAGGCATCGGGGTGTTGGCGCCGACCGAAAATTGACCCACCCTGCCGATTGAAAATTGACCCAGTG
>CALMID010000189.1 GCA_937863915.1 uncultured Pseudomonas sp. | reverse complement strand
GCTGCAGCGTGCTGGGGGCTGGCGGCGGGCTGACCGACGGCTGGCGCGGCGCCGCCCCGGGACCGCGCAGCAGGGGCGCATGACCATAGGGCGCCGGACTCAACGCCGGCGTCTGCACCGCCGGCGGACTGCCATAGGGCTGCGGCGTCGCCCGGCCCGGCTCGATGGCAGCCCACACGGGAGTGAACGCCCCCAGCAGCACAGACAGCAGGACACCCTTGCAATGCATGACCCTATCTCCCTGACCAGATGACTGGCCGACCCGCTCGCCTCAGGCGACAATCACCGCCCCTCTGCTCTGGTTGTAGTCGACCATGGACAAACCTGCCCTGCTGGCGCACATCATCCAGCGCCTGAATGCCGACCTGCAGCAAGCCGTACAGGCTGCCGAAGCGGCCCATGCCGATGCCACCCACGAGGAAAGCGTCGCGGAAAACCAGTACGACACCCTCGGTCTGGAAGCCTCCTACCTGGCGGCCGGGCACTCGCGGCGGGTACTTGAACTGCGCGAAGCCCTGGTGCGCTACAACGCCCTGAGCCTCAGGCCGCGCGACGCCGAGCGCGGCATCCAGCTGACCTCGCTGGTCTGCCTGGAGGATGAGCAGGGCCGGCGCCAGCAGCTGTTCCTCGGCCCGGAGGGCGCGGCCGGCAGGTTCGACAGCGCGCAAGGCGAGATCCTGCTCATCAGTCCCCAGGCGCCACTGGCACGCCAGCTGCTGGGACTGCAGGAAGGCGACGAGCTGCAGGTGGCCGGCAAGCTCCTGACCGTGGTCGCCTACGACTGAGGCACGGCCTGCGCCAGCGGTGCCCGCATGCGCTCGGCAAAGCGTGCCGCCGGCAACGCCGGCGCCCAGTAGAAGCCCTGGCCACGGGTACAGCCCAGCTCACGCAGGCGCTGCAGGGTAGCGGCATCCTCGATGCCTTCAGCCACCGTGTGCAGGTTGAGGCTCGCCGCCATCTGGATGATGGCGCGCACGATGGCCTCATCCTGACTGTCCTCACACAGACGGCGGACGAATGACTGGTCGATCTTCAGCGCCTCCACATCGAAACGCTTGAGGTAGACGAGATTGGAATAGCCGGTGCCAAAATCGTCGATGGCCAGGGTAATGCCCAGCGCTCGCAGGCGTCCGAGCATCTCGGTCAGACCACTGGAGTCATCGATCAGCATCGACTCGGTCATTTCCAGTTCCAGCAGCTCCGCCGGCAGACCACTGTTTTGCAGGGCCTGGACGACCACCTGATCAATGTCGTGCCGGCGCATCTGCAGCGGCGAGAGGTTTACCGCCACGACCAGCGAAAGACCCTCGGCATGCCACTGCGCAGCCTGGGCACAGGCCTGCTGCAACACCCAGGCGCCCAGCTCGATGATCAGCCCGGACTTCTCCGCCAGCGGAATGAACACGGCCGGCGAGACCTGGCCCAGCTGCGGATGCTGCCAGCGCAGCAGGGCTTCGGCACCAACCACCCGACCACTGCGCAAGTCATATTGCGCCTGGTAGTGCAGGCTGAATTCGCCACGGGAAAATCCCAGGCGCATGGCCGTGATCAGCTGCAGGTGCTCCAGCACGCTGGTGTTCATCTGCGCATCGTAGAAGCGGAAGTTGTTGCGCCCGCTTTCCTTGGCCCGGTACATGGCGAGATCGGCCTTTTTCAGCAGGGTATCGAAGTCCTCGCCATCGACCGGGTACAGCGCGATGCCCAGCGAACAGGTGGCACTGACCTCGATGCCTTCGATATCCAGCGGCAGCGCCAATAGCTCCAGCAACTGAGTGGCGATG
>CALMID010000188.1 GCA_937863915.1 uncultured Pseudomonas sp. | reverse complement strand
TGGGCTATCGCGGCATCGTGCGCGATATCAGCGGCCAGGTCGCCCTGCAGAATCAGCTGCTGGAAATGGCCTATCGCGACGCACTGACCGGTCTGGGCAATCGCAAGGCTTTTCTCGAGCAGCTCAAGCAGGCGCTGGACGAAGCCGACCAGTTGCAACGCCCGCTGGCTCTGTTCTACCTCGACCTGGACCGTTTCAAGGAGGTCAACGACCGCTTTGGCCATGACGCCGGTGACGAACTGCTGACACAGATTGCCGAACGCCTGCGCAACAGCCTGCGTGCACCGGATCGGGTGTACCGCCTGGGCGGCGACGAATTCACCCTGCTGATGCCCGGCGGCACCCTCGACAGCGCCCAGCGCCTGGCGGCGCGCCTGCTGGCCAGCCTGCATGAACCCATCTACCTGAAGCAGGTGATGGTCGATTTTGTTACCCCGAGCATCGGTATCGCCCTTTACCCTGAGCATGCCAACGAGGCGGCAGCCCTGATCAGTGCCGCTGACGCGGCCATGTACCAGGCCAAGCAGGAGCGCAATCGCGCCTGCATCTACCAGAGCGACGCACTTTCTCCTGTGACGGAAAATCGTTAAGGTCGGCGCACTTTCCCTGCCCTGGAGCCTGTCATGCCCCCAGTCGTCCTCAACGGCCCGCAATACCTGGCCGAAGGCCTCAAGTTGATGCTGCGCCCCGGATTGCGCCTGTTCGTGCTGCTGCCGCTGCTGGTCAACCTGTTGGTGTTTGGCGGCCTGATCGTGTTCGCCGTGCAGCAGTTCGGCGGCCTGCTCGAACAACTGATGGGCTCGGTGCCGGACTGGCTGAGCTGGCTGAACTGGTTGCTGTGGCCGCTGTTCGTCGTGCTCCTGCTGTTTACGGTGTTTTTCACCTTCAGCCTGCTGGCCAACATCATCGCCGCGCCCTTCAACGGCTTTCTCGCCGAAAAGGTGGAAGTGGTACTGCGCGGCACGGACGACTTCCCGCCCTTCAGCCTGGCAGAGCTCTCCGCCATGGTGCCGCGCACCGTTGGCCGCGAACTGCGCAAGCTCGGCTACTTCCTGCCGCGCGCCGTAGTTCTGCTGATCCTCACCTTTATTCCGGTGGTCAACCTGGTGGCCATTCCGCTGTGGCTGCTGTTCGGCGTGTGGATGATGGCCATCCAGTACATCGACTACCCGGCGGACAACAACAAGATGAGCTGGCAGGACATGCTCGCCTGGCTGCGCGCGAAGCGCTGGCAGAGCCTCGGCTTCGGCGGCTCGGTGTACGTTGCGCTATTGATCCCCTTCGCCAATATCCTGGTGATGCCGGCGGCAGTGGCCGGCGCCACCCTGTTCTGGGTGCGCGAGCGCCAGACGCAGGCGTAACCGCTCGGTCATACGCCTGACATACGGCATTCATGCCGGCAGCCAAGACTGCTGGCATGAATGCACAATTTCTGCACATCGCTCTGATCAGCGAAACCTTCCCGCCGGAAATCAACGGCGTAGCCCATACCCTGGCGCGCCTGGTCGATGGCCTGCGCCTGCGTGGCCATCGCGTGCAGATCATCCGCCCGCGTCAGCCCGGCGAGACCCGTCCGCCCATCAGTGACGACCTGCTGCTGACCCGCGGCTGGCCCCTGCCCGGCTACCCCGGCCTGCAATGGGGTCAGTCGGCCCTGCACAAGCTGCTGCGCCGCTGGCGTCGGCAGCGCCCGGACGTGCTGTACATCAGCACCGAGGGTCCGCTGGGGCTGTCCGCCCTGCGGGCCGCCCGCCGACTGGGGATTCCGGTCGTCAGCGGCTTTCACAGCAACTTCCAGCACTACAGCGAACACTACGGCCTGGGCCTGTTCAGCCGTCTGCTCGGCGTCTACCTGCGGGCCTTCCACAATCGCTGTCAGGCCACTCTGGTACCCAGCCCCAGCCAGCAAATGGAGTTGCAGCGGCGCGGCTTTGAGCGCCTGACCCTGCTCAGCCGCGGCGTCGACAGCCAGCTGTTTCACCCCAGCCGGCGCTGCCCGCAACTGCGCCAGGCCTGGGATCTGGGCGAGCAGGACATCGCCGTGCTGCACGTCGGCCGCCTGGCCGCGGAAAAGAACCTCGGCCTGCTCGCCGACAGCTTCCACGCCCTGCAACTGGCCCATCCCGGCAAGCGCCTGCGTCTGGTGCTGGTCGGTGACGGACCGCAGCGCAAGGCGCTGGAGAAACAGCTGCCGGACGCCATCTTCTGCGGCCTGCAACGCGGCGAGGAACTGGCCCGCCACTATGCCTCGGGCGATCTGTTCCTCTTTCCCAGCCTGTCGGAGACCTTCGGCAACGTGGTGCTGGAAGACATGGCCGCGGGGCTGGCGGTAGTGGCCTACGACCCGGCCGCCGCCGCCCAGCACATCCAGCACGGCCACACTGGCGCACTGGCCATGCCCGGCGACGAGGCCGCCTTCATCGAGGCGGCCGGCTGGCTGCTGGAAGACCGCGAGCGCCTGCGACGGGTACGCCTGAATGCCCGCCAGCACGCCAGTCGCCAGGGCTGGACGGCGATCATCGAGCAGTTCGAGTCTTGTCTGCTCCAGGCCATGAACAGCGCCCCGAGCACGCCACAGTCCCACTCGCTGACGCATAAAAAAACCCCGGGGCTTACGCCTCGGGGCTGAAAGGCTGTAGCGGCAACGCTCCCGCAGCCGCTACAGGGGGTACTGCGAAAGACTCAGTTCAGGCTCATCAGGGCATCGCGGCTGAACGGCAGGATGTCCTGCTCGCGGCCATCGCGCACCTTCACCGCCCAGTCGGCATCCACCAGCAGCGCACGGCCCACGGCCACCAGGTCGAACTCCTGCTTGTTCAGACGCTCCAGCAGGTTTTCCAGGCTGGCCGGCTGCGCCACCTTGTCGGTGTTGACCATGAACTGCAGGAACTCGCCGTCCAGGCCGACGCTACCCACGGTGATAGTCGGTTTGCCGGTGAGCTGGCGGGCCCAGCCGGCCAGGTTGAGGTCGGAGCCGTCAAACTCCGGCTCCCAGAAGCGGCGGGTCGAGCAGTGGAAAATATCCACACCGGCGTCGCTCAGCGGCTTGAGGAAGGCACCCAGTTCCTCGGCGGTCTGCACCAGGCGCGCGGTGTAGTCCTGCTGCTTCCACTGGGAGAAACGGAAGATGATCGGGAAATCCGGGCCGACAGCGGCGCGTACGGCCTGAATCAGCTCGATGGCAAAGCGCGAGCGGTTGGCCAGGCTGCCACCATAGACATCGGTGCGCTGGTTGCTGCCTTCCCAGAAGAACTGGTCGATCAGGTAGCCATGG
>CALMID010000187.1 GCA_937863915.1 uncultured Pseudomonas sp. | reverse complement strand
GGCGCGAGGGAAGCACGCATGCAATGGATCTTCATGGTGGTGGGTCTGCTGGTCGGCGGGGTGGCCGGCGAGTCGCTCACCGGTGCCCTGCTCGGCGGGGTTTGTGGTCTGGCGCTGGGGCAGGCGCTGCGCCTGCAGATGCTGGCGGCCGACAACCAGCGTCTGCAGCAGGAGCTCAAAGGCTTTGCCGAGCGTTTCGAGCGCGGCACCCAGGCCATCCATGCGCGACTGGTTAAGGTCGAGCAGCAGGCGGCGCCTGAGGCATTCACTCCCCCGGCGGCTACTCCTGCGCCCGAGCCTGAACCCGAGCTGGCTCCCGAATCAGCCGATTTTTCAACGCTGGCGGCCAGTGCCGAGCTGGCGGAAGCGGCCATGCCGGCGGCTGCGTCGGATGATCGTGATCTGGACAGCGAGCTGGTCTGGGAGCTTCCGAGCGATTTGCCGTCGCCGGCGGTTGCCGCCGCGACCGTAGCCCAGCCCAGTGCGCCGCAGGTCGAAGCCGTGCCTGTCGCGCCGCCTGTGCGTCCGCAAACACCGCCACCGCCCGCTCCGCCCGGCCTGATCGAGCAGACCATCGGTGCCGTGCGCAACTGGCTGTTCGGTGGCAATCCGGTGCTGCGTATCGGCGCGGTGCTGCTGTTCCTCGGCCTGGCCTTCCTCCTGCGTTACGCCACCGAGGGCATGGTGGTGCCGGTCGAGCTGCGCTATGCCGGCGTTGCCGCTGCGGCTGTCGGCCTGCTGGGGCTGGGCTGGTGGCTGCGTCACCGGCGCGAGAGCTATGCCCTGATTCTGCAGGGCACCGGGATTGCCGTGCTGTACCTGACGGTCTTCGCCGCCATGCGTCTGCACCCGCTGATCGACCCCAAGGCGGCGCTGGCCTTGCTGGTGCTGGTCACGCTGTTCTCGGCGATTCTCGCGGTCAGCCAGAATGCGCTGGGCCTGGCGGCCGCCGCCGCGTTGGGCGGATTCGCCGCGCCGATTCTCACCTCCACAGGCAGCGGCAACCATGTGGCGCTGTTCTCCTATTTCATCCTGCTCAACAGCGGCATCCTCGCCATCGCCTGGTTCAAGGCCTGGCGTCTGCTCAACCTGATCGGTTTCCTCGGCACCTTCGGCATCGGTTTCGCCTGGGGGCTGCGTTCCTACAAACCGGAGCTGCTGGCCTCCACCGAGCCGTTCCTGGTGGTGTTCTTCCTCATGTACGTGGCCATCGGTCTGCTGTTTGCGCGGCGCACGCTGTGCGATGCGGATGACGCCCCGCAGGCTGCCGAGCGTGGCGAGTGGCTGCGCTGGGCGGTGGGCAAGGGCGATTATGTCGATGCCACGGCGCTGTTCGGCCCGCCGCTGGTGGGTTTTGGCCTGCAGTTCGCCCTGGTTCGTCATCTGGAGTTTGGGGCAGCCTTCAGTGCACTGGCGCTGGGCCTGTTCTACCTGATGCTGGCACGCTTGCTGGCCGGGCGGGTGGGTCAGCGGGCGCAACTGCTCGTGGAAACCTGCCTGGCGCTGGGCGTGGTGTTCGGCTCGCTGGCCATCCCGCTGGGGCTGGATGCGCGCTGGACGTCGGCGGCCTGGGCGGTCGAGGGCGCCGGGATCTTCTGGATGGCCCTGCGCCAGCAGCGCCGGCTGGCACGGGGCTTTGCCCTGCTGCTGCAGTTCGGCGCCGGCGTGGCGTTTCTGCTCGATCTGCAGCGCGGCGGCGACACCCTGCTCGCCGGTGCGCCGCTGGGCGCGGCGATGCTGGCGGTGGCGCTGCTGTTCAGCTTCTGGCAGCTGCGTCAGCACCGGGATCTGGTCAGTGACGGAGAAGCGCGGCTGTTGCCGTGGCTGGCCGTCAGCGGTCTTGCTTTCGCCTACCTGATCGCCCCGCTGTGCTTCGACGTGGCTGGCACCGCCATCAGCTGGGCGGTGGCTGGCTTGCTGACCCTGCTGGCCGGCTTGCGCCTGCAGTCGCGCAGCTTCCTGTTCAGTGCCTTTGCCGTGCAATTGCTCGGCGGCGCGCTATTCCTGGTCGATATGGATGGCAGTCAGCTGGGCTCCGGCCTCGGCGCCAGCTGGCGCAGCCTGCTGGCCGCCTCGCTGATCGGTCTGCTACTGATTGGCGGCATGCTGCTGGCCGGTCGGCATTCGATGGTACGCGAGGACCGTCGCCTGTTGCGCGGGCTGACCCTGGTACTGCTGCTCGGCCTGGTGTTCATCAACCTGGCGGTGCTGTTCGTCCTGCCATGGCTCAGCGCCAGCGGCGTCTGGGCGGCCACCGGGCTGCTGATCGTCTGGCTCAGCCTGCACCTGCAGCAGCGCGCCAGTTTCATCTTTGGCCTGTTGCTGCAGCTGCTGGGTGGCCTGACCTTCTTTGCTGTCAGCCCGCTGCTGCTGGGGCAACTGAGTGGCGAAGGGCTGACGCCGCTGGCCCATGCCGGCTTCTGGACACCGATGGCGCTGGCGCTGGCGGCGCTGTTCGGCAGCTGGCGCCTGCGCCTGGCCGAACAGGGCGATGGCCTGGGGGCACTGAATCTGCAGCGCCTGGCGCAGCTGCTGCTGGTGTGGGGCGCGGCCTGGTGGGCACTGACCCTGGCCAGTGAGGTGCTGCGCTTTGTCGACGCGCCGCTGCAGAGCGCGGCCTTGCTGCTGGTGGCGGCGGCCAGTGTGCTGCTGGCGACGTTGCTGGCCGTGCGCCTGCACTGGGTGACCCTGGCGCTGCTTGGCAGCCTGCTGATGCCGGTATCGGGCGTCATCCTGCTGTGGGCCTGGCACAGTCAGTACCATCCGCTGGCGAATCTCGGCTGGCTGGCTTGGGCGGCGGTGTTTGCCGTGCATGTGCTCAGCCTGCGTCGCCTGGCCGCACTGCTGCCGGCCGGGCCGCAGTCGGCCGCCCATGTGCTGGGGCTGTGGCTGCTGCTCGGTGTACTGGCGCTGGAGATGCGTTACCTGCTGATGCTGCTGGCCGAGGCTTACAACGCCTGGCGCTGGCTGGGCTGGAGCGTGCTGCCGAGCCTGTGGCTGCTGCTGGTCTGTCGGGTGCCACGCCTGCCCTGGCCGGTCGCCGCCTTCCCGCGCGAATACCGGCTGTGGGCCTCCTTGCCGCTGGCGCTGCTGATGCTGCTGTGGTTCTGGCTGGCCAATGCCTTCAGCGCGGGCGATGCCGCACCGTTGCCTTACGTGCCGCTGCTCAATCCGCTGGAGATCGGTCTGCTGCTGGCGCTGCTGGGTGCCGGTTTGTGGCTGCACGAATGGCTGCCGGAGCTGGGCGTCGAGGCCGAGCGCAGTCGCCAGGTGGTTGCGGTGGCAGTCGGCGCCTCGCTGTTCGCACTGGCCACGGCCATGGTCTTCCGCACGGCGTTCCACTGGGCGGGCGTGCCGTACCAGCTGTCGCTGCAGCTGGATTCGATGCTGGTGCAGGCGGGCCTGTCGATTGTCTGGACCCTGATCGCCCTGGCGCTGATGATCGTCGGCCATCTGCGTGTGCGCCGCGAGCTGTGGGTGGTCGGTGCGCTGCTGATTGCGGTGGTGGTGGCCAAGCTGTTCTTTGTCGAACTGGG
>CALMID010000186.1 GCA_937863915.1 uncultured Pseudomonas sp. | reverse complement strand
TGCTCTGACAAGGGGAATGCTGCCTTTTGGTGCGGGGATTCCGCCGGATGGTCAGCGCCCAACCAAGGCTGGGTCAGCGTTTGCCCATCGCACGGCGTGTGCCGCGTGGAGCAGGGCCGGGGCGCTGGTCATGGTTGCAGTTGTTACCTTGCTGGTACCAGGGCTGCTTTTTTTTCTGCTTGGCCAGTTCAGCCAGTTTGGCGGCAGAGAAGGTGAAACCTTCGACGGTTTTTTCCTCGGGCGCGGTATCGGTTGTCAACGTGACCGGGGTTTCTGTTTCAGACGTGTTCTGTGTCATGGACTGGACTGCGCGGATAAGGAAACGGCACGCATTATAGCGACTTCCATGAGCCGGTGAGTCGGCCCGCTGAGCTGGCGGCAACCCTCGACTGGTTAACAGTTCGCCGGTCTTGTCGCGCTTGGTGGCTGGTCAGTCCCTGTATGGCCAAGCATCATGGCCGCTGCGCGCCGTTCGCTGTACCCGCTGCCGGCACGCCCTTAGACTATGACCCGCCGTATACAGGTCCCTGCCTTGCCTATGTCCAGTTCCCCGTCAGCCAGCCATGCGCATTTTGCCGCCCTGAGCGATCCCGGGCAGGTGCGTGAGCACAATGAAGATGCCTTGCTGTGTAATCACGAGCTTGGCCTGTGGGCCGTCGCCGACGGCATGGGCGGTCACCAGCGTGGCGAGGTGGCGAGTGCCCTGGCCGTCAAGGTGCTGCAGGAGGAAGTGGCTCGCGGGATTGATCTGCTCTCCGCGGTACGCTCTGCCCACGCTGCGATCATTGCTGCGGCCGCCGAGGACAGCGCCAGCCGTGGCATGGGGACCACCTTGGTGGCGGTGCAGCTGCATGGCATCGGTTTCAAACTGGCCTGGGTGGGTGACAGCCGTGCTTATCGCATCAGTGCGCAGCAGGTCGAGCAGCTCAGTTGCGACCACAGCTGGGTGCAGGCAATGGTCGATGCTGGCGAAATGACCGCCCAGCAGGCGCGTCAGCATCCCCGGCGCAACGTGATTACCCAGTGCCTGGGACTTCCTGTCGACGAGTTCGAGCCCGGCTTCGTGCAGGGGCAGCTGCAGGCCGGGGAAATCCTCCTGCTGTGCAGTGACGGTCTGAGTACCGAACTGGAAGATGCAGAGATTCTCGATCTCTGTACCCAGGCTGCGACGCTCGATGGCCTGGTTTCCTCGCTGGTGGATGCCGCCAAACAGCACGGCGGCAAGGACAACATCTCCTGCATCGTACTGGCCCCGGCGTTGCCGGCAGAGCCTGTCAGTGAACCGCGCAAACGTGGCCTGTTCGGTCATCTGTTTGCCTTGCGCAAACGCGCCTGAAGTCTGAATTTTCTATGAATGACACATTGATCGATATTCCCGGTTACACCGTACACGGTCGCCTCGGCAAGGGCGGTATGGCCGAGGTGTACCTGGCTACCCAGCAGTCCTTGCAGCGCAAGGTGGCGGTCAAGGTGCTGCTCAGCGCCGATGACGAAGAGTTCAATACCCGCTTCATTCAGGAGGGGCATATCGTCGCCTCCCTGCATACGCCCTCGGTCATCACCATCTACGACATCAATCGCCTGGCCGATGGTCGCTATTACCTGGCGATGGAGTTCGTGCCAGGCGGTGATCTGGCTCAGCACAAGGGCGAGATTTTTGCCCCGGCGCGGGCGCTGGAGATCGTCAAGCAGATCGCCACAGGCCTGTCCGTGGTGCACGAAAAGGGGCTGATTCACCGTGATATCAAACCGGCCAATATCCTGTTTCGCAGTGACGGCACGGCGGTCCTCACCGATTTTGGTA
>CALMID010000185.1 GCA_937863915.1 uncultured Pseudomonas sp. | reverse complement strand
GAGGGGCTGGAAGCCCGTTTCGCCCTCGCCCTGCGTATCCAGAATCCCAACAGCCGCACCATCGACTATCAGGGCATCGCTGTTGACCTGCAGGTCAACGGCCAGCCGCTGGCCAGCGGAGTGAGTGATCAGCGAGGGCAGATCGCCGGTTTTTCCGAGCAGGTGCTCCGCGTACCGGTGAGCATTTCGGCGTTTTCCCTGCTGCGTCAGGCCTGGGGCATGGCCAATCAGCAGGCGCAACAGCAACTGCCCTACCGCCTGCGCGGCAAGCTGGCTGGCGGCTGGCTGGGTGGCGCGCGCTTCGATGCCCGCGGCGAACTGAGCTGGCCGCCCGGCGGGTTGGCACAACCGGCTATGCCGAAGGGTGCGCCAGCTCCCAGCAGGTAGTAGCGCCCAGGTGACCGACCTTCACATAGATCAGCGCGCCGCTGTCGCTCCAGGGCGCATGCCGGCTCCAGCGCGGATTGCGCAGCCAGCTGCCGGCCGGATAGACGCCCGCCTCGTCGCGCAACTCACCCTCGATCACGAAGATTTCCTCGCCACCCGGATGGGTGTGCGCGGTGAAATGCGTACCCGGCGCCCAGCGCACCAGCGCGGTACTCACGCCATCATGCTCGTGTAGCGGTAAGACCCGCAGGCCGTCCACCAGGCCGGGCCGCCAGGTTGCCTGCGTGGTATCCAGGCACAGCTGCACGTCATCATCCGGGGCAAATTGCCAGAGCTTGACCAGCAGGGTGCAGCCCTCGCGGGTGAAGGGCGCATGGCGGGTGCCGGGCGGGTTGCGCAGGTAGCTGCCCGCCGGATAGTCACCGTGTTCGTCGCTGAAAACGCCGGCCAGCACCAGAATTTCCTCGCCACCGCCATGCCCATGGGAAGGAAAGGTACTGCCCGGCGCATAGCGCACCAGGCTGGTGGCGCGTGCCACCTCGGCCCCGATGCGATCCAGCGGAATGCGCTCGACGCCGGCCTGCGGCGAAGGCTGCCAGCCTTGCTCGGCCGTATGGATGACCACCCGCTGGGAAAAATCGGCATTGATCGACATGGGCACCTCCTGAGGTTGATCTTGCGACGCTGTCGCTGAAACGACAACGGGGCCCGCAGGCCCCGTTGTGCAACAACATCCGGCCTTATTCGCCCGGAATATCCTTGCGCAGCTTGACCGCTTTCTGCCGCGCCGTGCGCATGCGGATATTCAGCGCTTCCACGGCCAGGGAGAAGGCCATGGCGAAGTAGACGTAGCCTTTCGGCACATGTACTTCGAAGGACTCAGCGATCAGCACCGTACCGACCACCACCAGGAACGACAGCGCCAGCATCTTCAGGCTCGGGTGCTTGTCGATGAAATCGCTGATGGTACCGGCGGCCAGCATCATCACCAGCACGGCGACGATGATCGCGGCCACCATGACCGGCACGTTGGACACCATGCCCACCGCGGTGATCACCGAATCCAGGCTGAACACGATGTCGATGATGGCGATCTGGATGATGGTCCCGATAAAGCCACCCGCCATGCTCTTGGGCTCATTGGCGGTCTCATCCTCGCCTTCCAGGCTGTGGAACATCTCGGTACTGCTCTTCCACAACAGGAACAGGCCACCGAAGAACAGGATCAGGTCACGGCCGGAGATACCCTGGCCAAACACCTCGAACAGGTCGGCGGTCAGACGCATGATCCAGGTGATCGACAGCAGCAGCAGGATGCGCGTGACCATGGCCAGCGCCAGGCCGAAGAAGCGGGTGCGCGCCTGCAGGTGCGGCGGCATGCGCCCGACCAGAATGGCGATCATGATGATGTTGTCGATACCCAGGACAATTTCCAGGGCCGTCAGGGTCAGAAAGGCAATCCAGATTTCCGGGTTGCTCAGAATCTCCAGCATGTCGCGATCCTCGGCGAAGCAGTGACATTTTCAAGGCTGCGCAGTCTGCCCGAAGATGGCCCTGGAGGCGAGCGCCGTCTGGGCCAATCCACCTGTCAGAAGCGACTTACGAGCCCGACGGCGCGGCCCACGGCAGAACAATGCCGCCCTTGGCGCGATGCAGCTCGCGCAACCGTGTCGCCAGCGCCTGGGTATTGGCCTCGCCCGCCTCCAGCTCGGCCAGTCGCTGCGGTTCCAGCAGGCGGCGGATTTCCTCGTCCAGATGATCGCTGAGCTGGCGCAGGCGTCCCTGACGCTCGCGACTCTGCGCCTCCAGCACCGCCCATTCGTCGGGTTGGGGCAGGCCATACCCTGCCGGCAACAGCTCGGCCGGGCGACTGAGGAAACCACTGTTGCCGAGAATCTGCTGCAACGTGCTGTCGGCGCTGTCCAGCCGTTCGCCACTGCGCCCTTCACGCGCCGCCAGATAACGCTGCTTGAGCTCCTCCTGCGCCAGCAGCAACTGGCGCCGCTGCGCCGCCTGCTCCAGCAGCAGCAAGGCCGCGCTGCTGCGCAGGTCGGCCTGGGCGAACCACGGCCGGCGCTCGCGGGCCGGCAGGGCCAGCCAGTCCTCGACCTCATCCTGTGGCACGGCCAGCTGCGCCTTGAGCACCTTGAACATGGCCTGGAAACGCTCCCGGAAGGAGTCGAAGCGATACCCCAGGCGCAAGGCCTCGCGCGGGTCCTGCAACGGCGTGCGGTCGGCGATGCCGCGCCCCTCAAGCAGAGCCAGCAGACCGTTGGGCATGATGCTGTCGAGGTCGCGCAGCTGCGGATGATCGGTGCCCGCGCGCAGCAGCTTGAGGGTTTCTACCGCGCAATTATTAGAGAAGAAGTAGTAGCGCCCGTCATAGCTCCAGTGCGCCTGGGCAGCCTGCACCGCCAACTGGTCGATCTGCGCCCGACTCAGTCGCAGCGGCACCGAGGCCAGGCTGCGCAGCTCGACCTTGGTGTACTCGTCCACCACCTGCCCCAGCGGCAGGATGAACAGCCGCGAGGGATAGGCACCCGTCAGTCCGTCCCAGGTCGACAGCTGCACGTCACCGACGAAGGCGCGGTAGGACAGCACCAGATGCTCATCCAGATCCAGCCGGCAATCCGGCCCACGCGGCCGGCCCGGCGCACAGATGACCAGACGCAGCATGCTGTGGCCCCAGCGGCTGACCCAGTTGGCATTGGCCTCGGCAAACAGGTAGTCGACCTCGTAGATCCGTTCGGGATCGAGGCGCCCCAGCGGCTGACGGCGGAAATCACTGCCGGCATTCAGATAGACCTGCTGCGGCGCACAGGGCGCCTGTTCTGCCGGCTGCCAGGCAAAATGCTCGCGGTAGAAGCGCTGCAACGCCGGTCGGCGGCAGGCGTACTGCGGATCGAGGAGGAAATACTCGAAGTTGACCGCGACGAACTCGCGCGGATTGCTCAGCTCGTAGTCATCCGGCGAGCGATCGACAAAGGCATTGCCCGCCTCGCGCGCGCCACGCCGGCCCACCTGCTGCGGCCAGCCCGCCAGATCGAGCAGGCGCGGGTCATCGCTCAAGGTGAAGCGGCGCTGATCCTGGCTGCGGCACTCACCCGGCAAACCGACCGGGCCAGCCGTTTCACGCTGCAGGCGGCAACGGGCCAGCAGCGTCTTCTGCTGCGGCGACCAGAGACGGGCACGATCATAGAGATGCAGCAGCTCATGCAGCACGGTGGCGAGGAGCTCGCGCTGCGGCGTGCCATGGCTGCGATCGGTGCGCTGAAGGGCCAGTTCGCCACTGACCAGCCCCGGCAAGAGACGGCGATTCAGCAGCAAGCGCTGGCGGCCATTGCTCTGCCCATAGCTCTGCGCCGGCAGATCCGCCTCCCAGCGCACCTCGACCGTGCGGTCCAGACGCTGGCGGAAGATCGGCGGCAGCGCCTGCCACGCTTCTTCGAGCAGCCGCTGACTGGCCTGTCGCTCGGCAAGGCTCAGGTCCTCGGTACCCAGCTGCAGGCGCAGTTCCGCCTGAACCGGCGCCATACAGGCCAGCAGCGCCAGGCCCGCCAGCCAGCGACGCACGATCAGGCTCAGTGCGCCAGGATGGCTTCGGCCAGTGCCAGATCGTCCGCCTGGCGCGCTTCCGGCAGGCGCTCACGCAGCAGCTGCAGGGCGGCTTCCAGCTGCACGCCACGAATCGCGCCTTCGCTGGCGACAAAACTAGCGGCATCCTCACGCGCCGCCGCCACGACCTTCATGTCACGGATCGACGTGGTGGTGTCGGAGGTGAAATCCAGCGAACGATCCAGCGCACGCACGATGATGTTGCTGGTAGCCACCACGCTTTGCGCGTGGGCCAGGGGAGCCAGTACGGAAACAGCCGCCGCAGCGGCAATCAGCAGAGAACGCATGACAATTCAACCAGAGCAAACCAGGGAGATGCCTATTGGACGTGAAGCCCGGCCACCTCGCAAGCGCCCGTCGCCCATAAAGCGTCAGCCCGCCGGAAGGCGGGCTGACAGGACATCACATCACGGGGCGATTACTGCGCCAGAATCGCCTCGGCGATCTGCATATCGCTGGCCTGCAGCTGCGGCTGCTGCGCGCGGATATGAGTCAGCGCGGCCTGCAGGTGGGCACCACGAATATCACCCTGGCTGGCCACAAAGCTGGCCGCATCGTCACGGGCAGCCTTGACGATCTTGTCGTCCTTGGTCGACGACGAAGTCGCATCGGAAGTAGCGCCAATGGCACCCACGATGGCATCGGTGGTGACGACTATACTGGTGCCGGAAGCGCTGGCAGCGAAGACCAGGGT
>CALMID010000184.1 GCA_937863915.1 uncultured Pseudomonas sp. | reverse complement strand
GAGCCGGCGCCTGCCCCGTGGCAAATGGCTGGCCCTGCTGTGCCTGGTGCCCTTTGCGCTGTTTTTTACCGCCTTCCAGATTGCGCCGCTGCTCTGGGTAGCGGTGCACAGCCTGATTACCCCGGATGGCTGGGGGCTGGGCAACTTCAGCAAGCTGTTCGCCTCGCGCTTTTACCTGCAGGCGGTGCAGCACAGCCTGGAAATTGCCTTCTACTCCAGCGTGCTGGGCCTGCTGATTGCCCTCTTCGGCAGTTACTCATTGCGTCAGATCGACAGCCGCCTGCGCGATCTGGTGATGGCCTTTGCCAACATGAGCAGCAACTTTGCCGGGGTGCCGCTGGCGTTCGCCTTCATCATCCTGCTGGGCTTCAACGGTGCGCTGACCCTCCTGCTGAAACAGGCGGGGCTGATCGAGGATTTCAACCTCTATTCGCGCAACGGCCTGATCCTGCTGTACACCTACTTCCAGATTCCGCTGGGCGTGCTGCTGCTCTATCCGGCCTTCGATGCGCTGCGCCAGGACTGGCAGGAGTCGGCCACCCTGCTCGGCGCCAACCGCTGGCAGTACTGGCGTCACATCGCCCTGCCGGTGCTGACCCCCGCCCTGCTCGGCACCTTTGTCATTCTGCTGGCCAACGCACTGGGCGCCTACGCCACGGTGTATGCCCTGACCACCGGCAACTTCAACGTGCTGCCGATCCGTATTGCCGCACTGGTCTCGGGCGACATCAACCTGGACCCCAACCTGGCCAGCGCCCTGTCCATGCTGCTGGTCGGGCTCATGGCGCTGATCACTCTGGTTCACCAGTGGCTGCTGAGGAGGAGCTACCATGTCGCGCGCTAATCAGCTCTACCACCGCAGCGTGGTCTGGCTGCTGTTGTTGATTCTCCTGCTGCCACTGCTCGGCACCCTGCTCTATTCGCTGGCCACCAGCTGGTCTGCCACCATCCTGCCCAGCGGCCTGACCCTCAAGTGGTACGGCGCGCTGTGGAGTGATGCGCGCTTTCTCACTGCCTTTGCGCAATCCCTGCTGGTATGCGCCGGAGCCTTGCTGCTGGCGGTACTGCTGATTCTGCCGCTGCTGTTCGTGGTGCATTACCACTTCCCGCGCCTGGACGGTCTGATGAATCTGCTGATTCTGCTGCCGTTTTCCGTGCCACCGGTGGTGTCCTCGGTCGGCTTGTTGCAGCTCTATGGCTCGGGGCCGCTGGCCATGGTCGGCACGCCGTGGATTCTGCTCGGCTGCTATTTCAGCCTGTCACTGCCGTTCATCTACCGCGCCATCAGCAACAACCTGCAGGCCATCCACCTGCATGACCTGATGGATGCCGCCCAACTGCTTGGTGCCAGCCCGCTGCAGGCCGCCCTGCAGGTGATTCTGCCCAACCTGCGCAAAGGCCTGATGGTCTCGCTGTTTCTGTCCTTCAGCTTCCTGTTCGGCGAGTTTGTCTTTGCCAACCTGCTGGTAGGCACCCGCTTTGAGACCCTGCAGGTCTACCTCAACAACATGCGCAACAGCAGCGGCCACTTCAACAGCGCGTTGGTGATCTCGTATTTCAGCTTCGTCGTACTCTGCACCTGGGCGGCCAGCCGCCTGAACAAGGATCGGACATGAGTTACCTGAGCATTCGCGGCCTGCACAAGCAGTACGCCGCCACCCCGGTATTCCGTGACATCAACTGCGAAATCAACCGGGGCGAATTCGTCACCCTGCTCGGCCCGTCCGGCTGCGGCAAGTCCACGCTGCTGCGCTGCATCGCCGGCCTGACAGCGGTCGATGGCGGTCAGATAGTCCTCGACGGGCAGGATCTGCTGCCGCTTTCCCCGCAAAAACGCGGCATCGGCATGGTGTTCCAGAGCTATGCACTGTTCCCCAACCTGACGGTGGCGGAGAACGTCGCCTTCGGCCTGCGCATGCAGAAAGTCGCCAG
>CALMID010000183.1 GCA_937863915.1 uncultured Pseudomonas sp. | reverse complement strand
GACCTTGAGGGCGCGGGCGTCGAAGCGGCGCGCCAGGGTCAGACCGATCTCGCGGGCGATGGCGACTTTCTCGTCGCTGGAGAAGGCCATCTGCCGGGCATACAGATCGAGCAGGCCGAGGGCTTTCTCCGGGTCCTGGCGGGCCAGGCGGCGCAGGCCCAGGCCAACGGCGTCGGCCATGGCGCGGTCGGCCGGCACGAAGCGCGAGGGCTGACTGAGCAGGTTGGGGTTCTGCGCGGCCTGCAGGAGCATCTCGCCCTGCTTGCCGAGGGTCGGCAGGCCCTTGATGAGGAAGCTGGCCAGGCCGTAGTTGCGTGCTTCGGCGGCCAGCTTGGCGCGTTGCCAGCGCTGCTGTTCATTGACTCCGCCGTGCTCGCGCCACAGGCCGAACAGGACGTCGCAGGCTTCCGGCTGGGACTTGCCGACCAGGTAGAGTTTCTCCGCCTGGGCCTGGCCTTCCTTGAGCATGCCGTGCTTGAACAGGTACTGGCCGTAGAGACAGTCCAGTTCGGTGAAGTTGAGCTTGGGATCGTAATAGTTGATGAAGGTCTGCCACTCGCCGCGCTCGGCCAGCCAGCGCAGCCAGCGGAGTTTCATCCAGCCGATCTGCGGCAGGTCGCCGTGGTCGGCGATAAAGGTTTCGATTTCGTCGTTGCTGGCCCACTTCAGTCGGTGGGTCAGCTCGTCGTAGGCCAGGTAGGGCTCCAGCGGATAGTCCTGCAGGGCACTGGCGTAACGCTGGTAAGGGCCGGCATCGCCCTTGCTCAGGGCGCGTTTGGCTTCGTCGTAGTACAGCCGTTGCTGTTGCAGGCTGGCCGCTTGGGCATCAAGGGCCAGCAGGGGGCAGAGCAGGCCGCAGAGCAGGGAAAGCAGGGGACCGCGCATCACTCATCCATAAAAAAGGTCAGGGGAGGTGCCGAGCACCCCACAAAAGGCGCCTAGCTTAACGGTTTGCCGGGCTTGCGTGAACGCGCTCGCAGATGTGCCAGCATATGATGAAAAAAGGCCAGCATTGACCCAGTTGCAACCGTTAGAATGCGCGCCCTGCGACTGGAGGCACCTCATGACCCTGCTCAAATTCAGCGATGTATCCCTGGCCTATGGCAGTACGCCGCTGCTGGATGGGGTGTCCTGGCAGATCGCCCGGGGCGAGCGGGTGTGCATCATCGGTCGCAACGGCACCGGCAAGTCGAGCATGCTCAAGCTGGTGCGTGGCACCCAGGCGCTGGACGATGGCGAAATCTGGCGGGCGCCCGGCCTGAAAATCGGCGAGCTGCCCCAGGAGCTGCCCCGCGCTGACGAGCGCACGGTATTCGATGTGGTCGCCGAGGGGCTGGCCGAGGTGGGTGCGCTGCTGGCCGAATATCATCACCTGGTTCAGCACGATCTGGGCGACGCTGAGCTGGAACGCCTGACCCAGGTCCAGCAGGCACTGGAAGCCCGTGACGGCTGGCGCTTGCAGCAGTTGGTGGACAGCACCATCAGTCGCCTGCAACTGCCGGCCGACAAGACCCTGGCCGAGCTGTCCGGTGGCTGGCGCCGCCGGGTGCTGCTGGCGCAGGCCCTGGTGGCCGAGCCGGATCTGCTGCTGCTGGACGAACCGACCAACCACCTGGATATCGGCGCCATTGCCTGGCTGGAAGAAGCGCTGCTGGGATTCAACGGCGCCGTGCTGTTCATCACCCACGACCGTGCCTTCCTGCAGAACCTGGCGACGCGCATTCTCGAACTCGATCGTGGCCATCTGATCGACTGGAACGGCGATTACGCCAGTTTCCTGGTGCACAAGGAAGAGCAGCTGGCGGCGGAAGAAACCGCCAATGCGCTATTCGACAAGCGGCTGGCCCAGGAAGAGGTGTGGATTCGCCAGGGCATCAAGGCCCGCCGTACCCGCAACGAAGGCCGGGTGCGTGCCCTCAAGGCCATGCGCGCCGAGCGTGCCGAGCGCCGCGAGCGTCAGGGCAAGGCCAGCTTCCAGCTGGAAACGGCGGACAAGTCCGGCAAACAGGTCATCGTGGCCGAGCACATCAGCTTTGCCCATGCCGGTGGCGCGGTGCTGCTCAAGGATTTCTCCATGGTCCTGCAGCGTGGCGACCGTATTGGTCTGCTCGGCGCCAACGGCAGTGGCAAGACCACCCTGCTCAAGCTGCTGCTGGGTGATCTGCAGCCGACCTCGGGCAAGATCGAGATTGGCACCAAGCTGGAAGTGGCATATTTCGACCAGTTGCGTCACCAGCTGGAGCTGGACAAGACGGTGATCGACAACCTCTCTGAGGGTCGCGACTTCATCACCATCGATGGCCAGAATCGCCATGTACTGAGCTACCTCGGCGACTTCCTGTTCAGTCCGCAGCGCGCCCGCACACCGGTCTCGGCATTGTCCGGTGGCGAGCGGGCACGTCTATTGCTGGCCAAGCTGTTCAGCAAACCGGCCAACCTGCTGGTGCTGGACGAACCGACCAACGACCTGGATGTGGAAACCCTCGAGTTGCTGGAAGAGGTGCTCGATGGCTTCCCCGGTACCGTGCTGATCGTCAGTCACGACCGAGCCTTCCTCGATAACGTGGTGACCAGCACCCTGGTCTTCGAGGGGCAGGGTGTGGTGCGCGAGTTCGTCGGCGGTTACCAGGATTGGCTGCGTCAGGGTGGTTCGCTGAAGACCCTGGGCGTGGGGGGCGACGATTCCCGTGCTCAGGCGGCTGCGGCCAAGGTCGATGTGACGCCTGTCAGCAAAACGCCGCAGGAGGCGCCGCCGCGCAAGAAACTGAGCTACAAGGAACAGCGTGAGCTGGAGGCCCTGCCGGCGCAGATCGAAGCCCTGGAGGCAGAGCTGGCCGCGCTGCAGAGCGAAGTCGCCGAACCGAATTTCTATCAGCGCCCGGCCGAATACAGCCGTATCGCGCTGGAGCGTTTGTCCACCCTGCAGCAGGAGCTGGATGCCTTGCTGGAGCGCTGGACTGAGTTGGAAGCCTGATAACAATAACCCCAGCCTAAGCCGGAGATGCCATGGCGATTGAGTACCGGATCATTGTCGATGACAGCCACCAGTTCGATTACCAGATCGAGCTGGATCGTGGCTATGACACCGCGCGGGCCGAGCAAGCCCCGAAGTGGACGCGCCTGGAGTTCAACCAGTGCAGCAACTGTCCGCTGAAGAAGGAAAGCTGCAGCCATTGCCCGGCGGCAGTCGATCTGTTTCAGGTGATCGAGGACTTCCGCGGCCTGCCAGCCGTGCAAAAGGCCGATATCACCGTGCTGACGCCGGAGCGCCAGTATTACAAGCGGGTGGGGCTGGAAGAGGGCTTACGTTCATTGCTCGGCGTGATCATGGCCAGCAGCGCCTGCCCACT
>CALMID010000182.1 GCA_937863915.1 uncultured Pseudomonas sp. | reverse complement strand
GGGCTTGGTGCAGATGACCCGCAAACGCACCCGCGAGAGCCTGCTGCAGGTGCTCTGCGAGCCCTGCCCGAGTTGCCAGGCGCGTGGCACCCTGAAGACTGCCGAGACCATCTGCTACGAGATTTTTCGCGAGATTCTGCGCGAGGCGCGGGCGTATCAGGCCGAGGGCTACCGGGTACTGGCCAATCAGAAGGTGATCGACCGCCTGCTCGACGAGGAGTCGGGCAATGTCGCCGATCTGGAGGCTTTCATCGGCCGGCCGATCAAGTTCCAGGTCGAGGCCATGTACTCCCAGGAACAGTATGACGTGGTGCTGCTCTGATGCCGGTTGAGGGCGCCGCTGCATGAACCGGCTGGGGCTCTGGCTGATCCGCCTGCTGCGCGGCCTGCTCGGGCTGGCCGCATTGGTTCTGGTATTGCTGGCGCTGTATGTCAGCCTGGGGCGCGAGCTGGCGCCGCTGATCGCCGAATATCACGACGAAGTTGAACAGCGTGCCAGTCAGGCGCTGGGGCTGCCGGTGCGTATCGGTCGTCTGCAGGGCGAGTGGAGTGGTCTGGCTCCGCGCCTGGTGGCGCACGATGTCGAACTGGGTGATGGGCAGAACGGTCTGCAGTTGCAGCAGATTGCCGTGGTACCGGCTGTGCTCGACAGCCTGCTGGCTCGTTCACCGCGCTTGCGCCACCTTGAATTGGCCGGCCTGCAACTGCGCGTGGCGCAGGATGCCGCGGGTGACTGGCAGTTGCAGGGCTTGCCCAGCCGTCAGCCGGAGGCGGCGCTGGAACCGCAGCAATTGCTGGCGGCGCTGGGCATGGTCCAGCGCCTGACCCTGCTCGACAGTCAGCTGATCATTCAGCGCCCGGACGCCGAGCCACTGAGCCTGACCTATCTGGGCTTTACCTTGCACACAGGGCGACGCCTGCATCTGGATGCCCGGGTGACCCTGCCGGACGGCCAACCACTGGCCCTGCAACTCAAGGTGCAGCCCAACGTAAAGGATTGGCGGCAGTCGCCGGCGCAGCTTTACCTGAGTCTGCCGCAAAGCGACTGGGCACAGTGGCTGCCGCAACAGCTGCTGCGTGACTGGCGTTTTGCCGAACTCAAGGGCGGCGGCGAGCTGTGGCTGGACTGGCAGGGCCGTCTGCAGGGCGCGGTGGCACGCCTGCACCTGCCCAGCGTCAAGGCCAGCCATGCCAGCTATACCCCGCAGCAGTTCAGCGACCTGGGTTTTACCGCGCATTTCCGCCATACCGAGGCAGGCTATCGCTTTGTCGTCGAAGAGCTGGGGCTGACCTATGACCAGCGGCGCTGGGGGCCGGTGGTCCTGGGCGTCGAGCACCAGCATGAAACCGCCGAGGTGCAGGCCGAGTGGCGCATCAGCGCCGACGAGCTGCAGCTGGCGCCGATTGCCCATGCGGTCAACGCCCTGGCGCCCTTGCCGGACAAGGCCCGCGAAGTGCTCAAGGCGCTGCGCCCCCAGGGCACCCTGCGCAACCTGCAGGTGGACTGGCGGCCACAGCGCGAGGGAGCCAAGCGCCTGGAGTTTGCAGCCAATCTGGAGCAGGTCGGCGTCTCGGCCTGGCAGGCGGCGCCGGCGGCGGAGAATGTCAGCGGCAGCGTCAGCGGCGACCTGCAGCAAGGCCAGTTGCGCCTGGCCAGCGAGGAGTTCGGCCTGCATTTCACCACCCTGTTCCCCGAACTCTGGCGCTACCAGCAGGCCGGTGCCTTGCTCAACTGGCAGCTGAATGAGCAGGAACTGGTGCTCAACAGCCCCTACCTGCGCTTGCGTGGCGAGGAGGGCGAGCTGGCCGGCGACTTCACCGTGCGCCTGCTGCGCGATGAACAGGCTGAGGACTACATGGATCTGCGCGTTGGTCTGCGTCAGGGCCAGGCCCAGGCCGCCAAAAAATACCTGCCGAGCCGTTCGCCGGGCTTCAGTCCTGCATTGGGCAAGTGGCTGGACGAGGCAATCCGTGGCGCACGCATCGAGGAGGGATTCTTCGAATACCAGGGCTCGCTGATGAAGGCTGCGGACCCGGCGGCCACCAGTGTCGGCCTGTACTTCAAGGTCAGCGATGCCGAGCTGGATTACCAGGCGGGCTGGCCGGTCTTGCGCCAGGCCGCGGGGGAAGTCTGGGTCGAGGACAGTGGTGTGCAGGTGCGTGTCGGCAGTGGCCGGCTGCATGACAGTCAGGTGCGCCGGGCCGTGGCCCGGGTGCCTCATGTCGCTGCGGGTCAGGTGCCTCGTCTGTTGCTGCAGGCCGAGCTGGACAGCAGTGTCGAGGATGCCTTGCGTACGCTGCGCGAGGCGCCGGTTCCCAATCAGGACTTTGCCGACTGGCGTGGGCAGGGGGCGTTGACCGCCAAGCTGCAACTGGATATCCCGCTGGCGGCGGGTGCTGCGCCGGATGGGCAGGTAGCCTTTCGCAGCGAGGCTGCCAGTCTGCAGCTGAGCAATCCTGCGCTGGCGCTGAGTCGGATCAAGGGCGATTTCAATTTCGACCTGGCCAAGGGCCTCAGCGCCCCGGCGGTGTCGGCGCGGGTGCTGGAGCATGAAGTGCGTGGCCGCATTCGTGCCGAAGGGAGCGCCGGGCGGCTGCGCACGCGCATCGAAGTGCAGGGCCGGGCACCCTTGAGGCCAGCACTGGACTGGCTGGGGGTCAGCCAGCCGCTGCCACTGCGTGGCGAGCTGCCCTACCAGTTGCAGCTCAATATCGAGGGCGCGGACAGCCTGCTCACGCTCGACAGTGACCTCAAGGGGCTGGCCATCGACCTGCCGCCACCGTTTGGCAAGGCGGCTGATGAGACCCGTACGACCCGCTGGCGCATGACCCTGGCCGGCGCACAGCGACGCTACCAGTTGGAGCAGCCGGAGCAGCTCAGCCTGCTGCTGCAGATGCCTCCGGGCGAATGGGCCAAGGCTGCCACCGCTGTGGTCATTGGCCCAGGCAAGGCCGTGCTGCCGGCACAAGCCGGGCTGCGCGTGCGTGGTGCGCTGGCCGATCTGTCGCTGGAAGACTGGCAGGCGGCGCTCAAACCCTATGCGCAGACGGATGTGCGCCCCGCCGTGGCGGCCGATGTGGCGCTACAGATCGGCCGTTTTCGCGGTTTCGGCATCGATCAGCAACAGGTGGGCGTGACCCTGCAGCGCGCTGCCAGTGCCTGGCAGCTGGGGATCGACAGCGCCCTGGCCAAGGGCCGGGTGAGTGTGGCCGATGCGGCAGGCGAGCCGATGCAGGTGAATCTGGAGTACCTGTCGCTGCCCAAGGCCGAGGGGCTCAAGGGCGTGGATGCCGAGAGCCGTGAT
>CALMID010000181.1 GCA_937863915.1 uncultured Pseudomonas sp. | reverse complement strand
AGCAACCCGCGGCAGATCGAAATCATCCGCGAGGAAATGGCCCGCACCCTGGCCAGCATCCAGGGGCGCATCAGCCGCCAGGAAAACGGCTTCGGCATCGCCAGCGGCAGCACCAGCGGCCAGTACAGCCGCTTTGCCAAGGCCTTCAGCACGCAGTTGCGCGAACAGGGCCTGAACATGACGCCACTGACCACCGAGGGCGGCCTGGACAACCTGGAACTGCTGCGTAACGGCGAAACCACGCTGGCCCTGTCGCAAAGCGACCTCAGCCATCAGGCGCTGCTCGGCAGCGGCCCGTTCAGTGGCGACACACCGTTCACCCAGCTGCGCGCCCTGGCCAGCCTGTATCCGGAGCCACTGCATGTGCTGGCGCTCAAGGGCGGGCCCAAGGCCGTCAGCGAACTGGCCGGCAAGCGGGTCAATATCGGGCCGCGCGGCTCCGCCACCCAGGGAACCGCGCTGGCCGTGCTGGCAGCCCACGGCATTCAGCGCGAACAACTCGCCGCCACTCGCGAGCTGGATCTGCCGGAAGCGCTCAAGGCCCTGCGCGACGGCGAGCTGGATGCCATCGTGCAGGTGATTGGCGCCCCCGCCGATGCCATCCGCGCCGCCAGTGAAGACCTCGACCTGCGCCTGCTGCCCCTGCAGGCCGATGCCGTGCGCCAGATCATGGAACAGCGCCCCGGCACCTTTGCCCTGCAACTGCCCAGCGGCACCTATCCGCGCCAGCAGCAGCCGCTGGCCACCCTGGCAGTCAGCAGCGTGCTGCTGTGTGACGCCAGCCTCAGCGTCAGCGAAGCCCAGCAACTGGTCACCGCACTGTTTAGCGGCAATCCCCAGTGGCTGGCGGCCGGCAGCGTCCAGGGTGCCCAGCTGTCGCTGGCCAACGCCCGCCGTGGCCTCGGTGTGCCGCTGCACGAAGGCGCCGAGCAAGCGCTGCAGACATTGAGCCAGGACAGCGGCAAAGCCGCAGATTGAATCTAGACTTCTGTCAGACAGGGGCGCTGGCCCCCGCTGACAGAGGTTATCCATGCGTTCATACCTGGCCCTGGCCGGCAAACTGGCCGCAGCCTATCTGCTGTTCAGCATCCTGTGGATATTCCTCAGCGACAGCCTGCTGAGCTTCCTGTTCAGTAATCCCGAGCAGATCGCCATCTTGCAGACCAGCAAGGGCCTGCTGTTTGTGGTGCTCAGCAGCATCGCCATCGGCGGCCTGGCCCTGTTCCTCGGCGAACGGCAGGAGCGCACCGCAACCCTGCTGCAACAGCGCACCAACGAGCTCGCCGAAGTCGAAGAACAGGGCAACCTCGGCAGCTGGCGCTATGACGGTCAGTTCCACTGGTCCCGACAGGCCTCACGCCTGCTCGGCTGCGCTGCGGACTCTTCGCTCGAAGAGCTGCTGATCCTGATCTGCCCGGCAGACCGCGGCGGCTTGCAACGGGCGCTGATCGCCTGCCTGGACGAGCAACAGGACGGCTTCAACCTGCACCTGCAACTCAACCGCGCGCCCGCCCCTCAGACCAGTCAGTGGCTGCAGATCTGCGCCCAGCGCAGCACAACCGACGGCCATCTGCACGGCACCCTGCGCGATGTCACCAGTCAGCGCCTGGATCAGGAGGCCCTGCGCGAAAGCGAGCAGCGCTTCCGCCGCCTGCTCGAACAGACTCCGCGCATTGCCGTGCAGGCCTATGACCGCGAGCGCCGGGTGATCTTCTGGAACGCCTCCAGCGAGCGCCTTTACGGCTACAGCCTGACCGAGGCACTGGGCCGGCGCCTGGAAGAGCTGATCATTCCCGAGCCAATGCAGGACAAGGTGCTCAGCGATATCCAGGGCTGGATGAATGGCGGCCCGCCAGTCCCACCCAGCGAACTGGCCCTTAAGCGCAAGGACGGCAGTCTGGTCTGGGTGTACTCCTCGCACCTGCTGCTGCGCAACCGGCAGAACCAGCCGGAGATGTACTGCCTGGACATCGACCTCAGCGAGCTCAAGCAGACCAGCATGGCCCTGCACAACAGCGAGCTGCGCTTCCGTCAGTTGGTCGAGCAGCTCGGCGAGGCCATTTTCCTCTGCGATGCCCAGCTGCACCTGCGCTTCGTCAACCCGGCCTGGCTCAGCCTGCATAAATGCAGCGAGGGTGAGAGCCTCGGCCAGCCACTCTGGCTGTTCTTTGACCCGGAGGATGCCGCCCTGGTGCGCGAACGCGCCGCCGCCATCCTCAATGGTCAGGAGCAGCACTGGAGCCGCGAGCTGCGCCTGCGCAGCGATGCTCAGCAGACCCGCTGGGCGCGCCTGGAAATCGCCCGCGACGCGCTCGACGGCGGCCTGCGCGGCAGCCTTACCGACACCCAGCTACAGCACCACAACCGCCTGCTGCAGGAAGCCCGCAATGCCACGCTGGACGCCCTGCTCGGCCATCGCCCGCTCCCGGAAATCCTGCTCGACATCACCCAGCGCCTGCAGCAGATCAACCCGCGCATGCGCACCTCGATCATGCTCAAGGACGCCAATAACCACCTGCACACCGCGGCCGCTCCGACCTTGCCGGAGGCCTACCTGCAGGCCATCGAGGGTATCCAGGCCCTGCCGGGTGTCGGCTCCTGCGGCCATGCCGCCGCCACGGGCGAGCTGACCATCGCCGCCGACCTGCAGCAGCACCCCAACTGGGCCAACTACCGCCAACTGGTCGCCAGTTTTGGCCTGCGCGCCTGCTGGTCGCTGCCGTTCAAGAACGAGCGCGGCGAGGTCCTGGGCACCTTCGGCGTGTACTACGAGGAGCCGACCCAGCCCTGCGCCAGCGATATCCGCCTGGTCGCCGACTTCACCCGCCTGATCGTGCTGGCCATCGAGCAGTCGCGCCGCGAGGACGACCGCGAGGACAGCGAGCAGCGTTTTCGCGCCACCTTCGAGCAAGCTGCCAGCGGCCTGGCCCTGGTCAGCACCCAGGGGCGCTTCCTGCGGGTCAACCGGCATATCTGCGAACTGCTCGGCTACAGCGAGGCCGAGCTGCTGCAGATGACCTTCCAGGACATTACCCACCCGGACGATAACGACAACGACCTGCAGCAGGCCAGACGCCTACGCGATGGCGAGATCACCGGCTACAGCCTGGACAAGCGTTACCGGCGCAAGGATGGCAGCCTGCTCTGGGGCCGTCTGGACGTGGCCCTGCACCGCAATGCCAGCGGCGAGCCGCAGTTCTACATATCCAGCGTGCAGGACATCGGCTGGCGCAAACAGCAGGAGCGCGAGCTGCAACTGGCCGCCACGGTCTTCCGCAATAGCCATGAGGCCATGGTGCTGGTCGACGCCCAGCGCCGGGTCATCACCGCCAACCCGGCCTTTACCCACCTCACCGGCCTGCCCCTTGAGCAACTGCTTGGCCGTCGCCTGCCACCACCGGATCGCCACTGCGCCGGACGAGCGCAACTGCGTCAGCTGTGGCGGCAGCTGCAGGAACACGGCCACTGGAGCGGCGAGCTGCAGGCCCAACTCGGCAATCAGCCGCATCAGCTGTGGCTCAGCGCCAG
>CALMID010000180.1 GCA_937863915.1 uncultured Pseudomonas sp. | reverse complement strand
CGCGAAGGCGGCCGTACCGTTGGTGCTGGCGTGGTTGCCAAGGTCATCGAGTAATCGATTGATCTGTGAAAAGGGCCCTTCGGGGCCCTTTTTCTATTTGTTGATCATTTATTGACACCCCTAGGGCGCATCCGTACAATTGCGCCTCCTTTTATCGGGCGTTTTGCGTCCGGTGGGAATGGCAACTTGGAGTCTAAGGTCAAATGCAAAACCAACAAATCCGTATTCGGTTGAAGGCTTTTGACCATCGCCTGATCGATCAATCTACCCAGGAAATCGTGGAAACCGCGAAACGTACTGGTGCTCAGGTGCGTGGTCCGATTCCTCTGCCAACTCGCAAGGAGCGTTTCACTGTTCTGGTTTCTCCGCACGTCAACAAAGACGCGCGCGACCAGTACGAGATTCGCACTCATAAGCGTGTTCTGGACATCGTCCAGCCGACGGATAAAACCGTTGATGCGCTGATGAAGCTTGATCTTGCGGCTGGCGTGGAAGTGCAGATCAGCCTCGGCTAAAACCCTACGGTTTTAGTCGTGTAACGCTCTGAAATGGGCGGCCATAGCGGGTGAAAGCCCCGTACACTCATGAGGTTTTACAACATGACTATTGGTGTAGTCGGTCGTAAGTGCGGCATGACCCGCATTTTCACCGAAGAAGGTGTCTCCATTCCGGTTACGGTCATCGAGGTCGAACCGAATCGCGTCACCCAGTTCAAAAACGAAGACAGCGATGGCTATCGTGCAGTTCAGGTAACTGTCGGTGAGCGTCGTGCTTCCCGTGTGACCAAGGCTCAGGCCGGTCACTTTGCCAAGGCCAATGTTGCAGCTGGTCGCGGTGTTTGGGAATTCCGCCTGGAAGAGGGCGAGTACCAAGCTGGCGACTCGATCAATGTTGATCTGTTCCAGGCTGGGCAACTGGTGGATGTCACCGGTCAGTCCAAGGGTAAAGGCTATGCCGGTACCATCAAGCGCTGGAACTTCCGTGGCCAAGACAACACTCACGGTAACTCCGTCTCCCACCGTGCTCCGGGTTCCATTGGTCAGTGCCAGACCCCGGGTCGCGTATTCAAGGGCAAGAAAATGTCCGGTCACCTGGGCGCTGAGCGCGTGACTGTGCAGTCCCTGGAAGTGGTCCGTGTCGATGCCGAGCGCAATCTGCTGCTGGTCAAGGGTGCCGTTCCGGGCGCTCCTGGTGGCGACGTGATCGTGCGTCCGGCTGCCAAGGCTTAAGGGGAGAGTGCTGAGATGCAATTGAATGTAAATGGCGCTCAGGCTATCGAAGTCTGCGAGCGTACTTTTGGCGGCGAATTCAACGAGACTCTGGTTCACCAGGCTGTTGTTGCCTACATGGCCGGTGGCCGTCAGGGCACTCGCGCGCAAAAGACCCGTTCCGAAGTTTCCGGTGGTGGCAAGAAGCCGTGGCGTCAGAAGGGCACTGGTCGTGCTCGTGCTGGCACCATCCGCAGCCCCATCTGGCGTTCCGGTGGTGTGACTTTCGCTGCCAAGCCGCAGGATCACAGCCAAAAGCTGAACAAGAAGATGTACCGCGCAGCTCTGCGCTCCATCCTTGCTGAGCTGGTTCGTTCCGAGCGTCTGGTAGTGGTTGAGGACTTCACCGTTGAAGCGCCGAAGACCAAAGATCTGCTGGCCAAGCTGAACGGCATGGGCCTGACCGACGTGCTGATCGTTTCCGATGCCGTCGACCAGAACCTGTACCTGGCCGCGCGCAACCTGCCGCATGTCGATGTGCGTGACGTACAAGGTTCCGACCCGGTAAGTCTGATCGCCTATGACAAGGTGCTGGTCACCGTGTCGGCCGTGAAGAAATTCGAGGAGCTGCTGGGATGAACCAGGAACGCGTATTCAAAGTGCTGGTTGGCCCGCACATCTCCGAGAAGGCCACCGTACTTGCAGATAGCAAGGGTCAGTTCGTTTTCAAGGTTGCTACTGACGCAACCAAGCTGGAAATCAAGAAGGCTGTCGAAACCCTGTTCGGTGTCAAGGTTGCTCGCGTAACCACTCTGAACGTCAAGGGCAAGACCAAGCGCACTGTCCGTGGTCTGGGCAAGCGTAACGACTGGAAAAAGGCGTACATCGCTCTCCAGCCGGGCCAGGATCTCGATTTCACCAGCAGTGCTGAGTAAGGAAGGGGCGCATCATGGCAATCGTTAAATGCAAACCGACTTCCGCAGGCCGCCGCTTTGTTGTCAAAGTGGTCAATCAGGACCTGCACAAAGGGGCTCCGTACGCGCCGCTGCTGGAAAAGAAGTCGAAGACTGGTGGTCGTAACAACAACGGCCGCATCACCACTCGCCACATCGGTGGTGGTCACAAGCAGCACTATCGTCTGGTCGACTTCCGTCGCAACAAGGATGGCATTCCTGCCACCGTTGAGCGCATCGAATACGACCCGAACCGTACTGCTCACATCGCTCTGCTGAAGTATGCAGATGGCGAGCGCGCCTACATCATCGCCCCGAAGGGCGTGAAAGCTGGCGATCAGCTGGTATCCGGTGCTCAGGCTCCGATCAAGGCTGGTAACTCGCTGCCGCTGCGTAACATTCCGGTGGGTAGCACCATTCACGGCATCGAACTGAAGCCGGGTAAGGGTGCGCAGATCGCTCGCTCCGCGGGTGCTTCGGCCCAGCTGGTTGCTCGTGAAGGTGCTTACGTGACTGTGCGTCTGCGCTCCGGCGAGATGCGTAAAGTCCTGTCGGAATGCCGCGCGACTCTCGGTGAGGTTTCCAACTCCGAGCATAGCCTGCGCTCCCTGGGCAAGGCCGGTGCCAAGCGCTGGCGCGGTGTTCGTCCGACCGTTCGTGGTGTTGCCATGAACCCGGTTGATCACCCGCATGGTGGTGGTGAGGGTCGTACTTCTGGTGGTCGTCACCCGGTTTCGCCGTGGGGCTTCCCGACCAAGGGTGCGAAGACTCGCTCCAACAAGCGCACCGACAACATGATCGTTCGTCGCCGCAAGTAACTAGAGGGATACGACAGTGCCGCGTTCTCTGAAAAAAGGTCCTTTTATCGATCTTCACCTACTGAAGAAGGTCGAAGTGGCGGTGGAAAAGAACGATCGCAAGCCGGTTAAAACCTGGTCGCGTCGCTCCATCGTACTGCCGCAAATGGTCGGTCTGACCATCGCTGTACATAACGGTCGTCAACATGTCCCGGTTCTCGTGAACGAAGACATGGTCGGCCACAAACTCGGCGAGTTCGCTGCTACCCGCACTTATCGTGGGCACGCTGCGGACAAGAAAGCCAAGCGTTAAGGGGTAAGGAACGATGGAAGTAGCCGCTAAGCTGTCGGGCGCTCGAATCTCCGCCCAGAAAGCCCGCTTGGTCGCCGACCAGATCCGTGGGAAGAAGGTGGGCGAAGCGCTCAACCTCCTGGCTTTCAGTTCGAAGAAAGCTGCCGAGATCATGAAGAAAGTGCTGGAGTCGGCCGTAGCCAACGCCGAGCACAACGAAGGTGCGGATGTGGACGATCTCAAAGTCTCCACCGTCTTCGTCAACGAAGGGCGTTCGCTGAAGCGCATCATGCCGCGTGCCAAAGGCCGTGCTGATCGCATCGTCAAGCGGTCTTGCCATATCACTGTCAAGGTTGCGGACAAGTAACGGAGTCGATCAGATGGGTCAGAAAGTACATCCCACTGGCATTCGCCTGGGTATCGTCAAGGAGCACACCTCCGTTTGGTATGCAGACAAGCGTCAATACGCTGATTATCTGCTGGCCGACCTGCAGGTTCGTGAGTATCTCCAGGACAAACTAAAAAGCGCGTCCGTAAGCCGTATCGACATTGCTCGTCCGGCTCAAACCGCACGCATCACCATCCACACCGCTCGTCCCGGCATCGTGATCGGCAAGAAAGGTGAAGATGTTGAGAAGCTGCGTCAGGACCTGACCAAGCAAATGGGTGTGCCTGTGCACATCAACATCGAAGAAATCCGCAAGCCGGAACTCGACGGTATGCTGGTAGCTCAGAGCGTTGCTCAGCAGCTGGAGCGCCGCGTTATGTTCCGTCGCGCCATGAAGCGCGCCGTTCAGAACGCCATGCGTATTGGTGCCAAAGGCATCAAGATCCAGGTGAGTGGTCGTCTTGGTGGTGCGGAAATCGCGCGTACCGAGTGGTATCGCGAAGGTCGTGTGCCGCTGCACACCCTGCGTGCCGACATCGACTACAACACCTACGAAGCGCACACCACTTACGGTGTGATCGGTGTGAAGGTTTGGATCTTCAAGGGCGAGGTCATCGGTGGCCTGCGTGAAGAGCTGAAGCCGACCGCTCCGGCGCCTCGTAAAAAAGCTGCTAAATAAGGGGTACGCCAAATGTTGCAACCTAAGCGTACGAAGTTCCGCAAGCAAATGACCGGCCACAACCGTGGTCTGGCTCATCGCGGTAGCAAAGTCAGCTTCGGTGAGTTCGCCCTCAAGGCAACCAGCCGTGGCCGCCTCACTGCCCGCCAGATCGAGTCCGCACGTCGTGCGCTCACTCGTCACGTAAAGCGTGGCGGTAAGATCTGGATCCGTGTTTTCCCCGACAAGCCTGTTACCAAGAAGCCCCTGGAAGTACGTATGGGTAAAGGTAAGGGTGGCGTCGAGTACTGGGTAGCCCAGATTCAACCGGGCAAGGTCCTGTACGAGATCGAGGGTGTTTCCGAAGAGCTGGCGCGCGAAGCATTCGCTCTGGCTGCTGCAAAGCTGCCGCTCGCCACCTCCTTTGTTAAGCGGACGGTGATGTGATGAAAGCGAATGAACTTCGTGGAAAATCCGCGCAGGAACTGAACGAGCAGCTGCTCGGTCTGCTGCGCGACCAGTTCAATCTGCGTATGCAGAAAGCAACTGGTCAGCTGGGGCAGTCTCACCTGCTCTCGCAAGTGAAGCGCGACATCGCTCGCGTCAAGACTGTGCTCAACCAGCAGGCAGGTAAGTAATCATGGCTGAAGCTCAGAAAGTAGTCCGTACGCTGACTGGCCGTGTTGTCAGCGACAAGATGGACAAAACCATCACCGTTCTGATCGAGCGTCGCGTTAAGCACCCGATCTACGGTAAATACGTGAAGCGTTCCACCAAACTGCACGCGCACGACGAAAACAATCAGTGCCGCATTGGTGACACCGTCACCATTCGCGAAACCCGTCCGGTCGCCAAGACCAAGGCGTGGGCTCTGGTTGAGATCGTTGAGCGCGCTGTAGAAGTGTAAGGGTGTAGAGCCATGATTCAGACTCAATCCATGCTCGATGTGGCCGATAACAGCGGCGCCCGCCGTGTTATGTGCATCAAGGTGCTGGGTGGTTCGCACCGCCGTTATGCTGGCATCGGTGACATCATCAAGGTAACCGTTAAGGAAGCGATTCCGCGCGGCAAGGTAAAGAAAGGCCAGGTCATGAGTGCCGTGGTCGTTCGTACCAAGCATGGCGTACGTCGTCCTGACGGCTCCATCATTCGTTTTGACGGCAATGCCGCTGTCCTGCTGAACAACAAGCAGGAGCCTATCGGCACCCGTATCTTTGGCCCGGTGACTCGTGAACTTCGCTCTGAGAAGTTCATGAAAATTGTCTCCCTGGCCCCCGAAGTGCTGTAAGGAGAAGCCGTCATGCAAAAGATTCGTCGTGACGACGAAGTCATCGTCATCGCCGGCAAAGACAAGGGCAAGCGCGGTAAGGTGCTCAAGGTTCTCGCTGACGACCGTCTGGTCGTTGGTGGGATCAACATGATCAAGCGCCACACCAAGCCGAACCCGATGCTGGGCAATCAAGGCGGTATCGTCGAGAAAGAAGCCCCGCTGCACGTCTCCAACGTTGCCATCTTCAATGCTGAAACCAACAAGGCTGACCGCGTTGGTTTCAAACTCGAAGACGGTAAGAAGATTCGTGTCTTCAAGTCCACCCAAAAGCCGGTTGGCGCTTGAGCACTGCTAGGTAAAACACCATGGCACGACTGAAAGAGATTTATCGGAAGGAAATCGCGCCCAAGCTGAAAGAAGAGCTTCAGCTGGCCAACGTGATGGAAGTTCCGCGTATCACCAAGATCACTCTGAACATGGGTCTGGGCGAAGCGATTGGCGATAAGAAAATTATCGAAAACGCTCTGGCTGACCTGGAAAAGATTGCTGGTCAAAAGCCGGTTGTCACCTTTGCCCGCAAGTCCATTGCAGGTTTCAAGGTGCGCGAGGGCTGGCCGATTGGCGTCAAGGTAACTCTGCGTAGCGATCGCATGTATGAGTTCCTGGACCGTCTGCTGACCATCTCTCTGCCGCGCGTTCGCGACTTCCGTGGTCTGAATGCCAAGTCCTTCGATGGCCGTGGCAACTACAGCATGGGCGTCAAAGAGCAGATCATTTTCCCGGAAATCGATTACGACAAGATCGATGCGCTGCGTGGTATGGACATCACCCTGACCACCACCGCTCGTAACGACGATGAAGGCCGTGCTCTGATGCGCGCTTTCAAATTCCCGTTCCGTAACTGAGGACTAGGACATGGCCAAGACAAGCATGAAAAACCGTGAGCTGAAGCGTCAGCAAACGGTTGCCAAGTACGCCAAAAAGCGTGCCGAGCTGAAAGCTACCATCGCCAATCCGAACTCCACTCCGGAAGCGCGTTGGGAAGCCCAGGTTGCCCTGCAGAAGCAGCCACGTGACGCGAGCGCCAGCCGCCTGCGTAACCGCTGCCGTCTGACCGGTCGTCCGCACGGTGTCTATCGCAAGTTCGGCCTGAGCCGTATCAAGCTGCGTGAAGCTGCCATGCGTGGTGACGTACCGGGTCTGGTGAAAGCCAGCTGGTAATCGCTCTGCCCCGGCTTGCCGGGGTTGACGGTCTAATGAATCAAGCCCCTTTTGGGGCTTGATTCATTTTTGATCAGTCTATAGAATGCCCGGCTCGCCTGAGCCCGGCATTTAGCTGTGCCCGTTTGGGTGACTTTGGCCTTAGTGCCGTTCATTTGTGTATCAGGAGCATCAAGCCCATGAGTATGCAGGACCCGTTAGCAGACATGCTAACTCGCATCCGTAATGCCCAGATGGCTGAAAAGTCCGTCGTAAGCATGCCGTCTTCGAAGCTGAAGGTGGCGGTTGCCCAAGTTCTCAAGAGCGAAGGCTACATCGCGGATTTCAAAGTCAGTTCTGAAGCGAAGCCGTCCCTGTCGATCGATCTCAAGTATTTCGAAGGCAAGCCGGTTATCGAAGAGCTGAAGCGCACCAGCCGTCCAGGCCTGCGTCAATACAAGCCGGTTGATCAGCTGCCGAAAGTGCGTGGCGGTCTCGGCGTTTCCATCGTCTCCACCAACAAAGGTGTGATGACGGATCGCGCTGCTCGCGCTGCCGGTGTCGGCGGCGAAGTACTGTGCACAGTGTTCTAAGGGGGAGAAAGCATGTCTCGCGTTGCTAAGAACCCCGTCAAGCTGCCCGCTGGTGTTGAGGTCAAACTCGCCGGCCAGCAGCTGTCGATCAAGGGCTCCAAGGGTGCTCTTGAACTGAACGTGCATCCGTCTGTTGAAGTGATTCAGGACGCTGGTGAGCTGCGCTTCGCTGCTCGCAATGGCGACAACCAGAATCGCGCCATGGCCGGTACCACTCGCGCGCTGGTCAACAATATGGTGACCGGTGTTAGCCAAGGCTTCGAGCGCAAGCTGCAGCTGGTAGGTGTGGGCTATAAAGCTCAGGCCAAAGGCCAGGTGCTCTCTCTGGCTCTCGGCTTCTCGCACCCAATCGACTACGAACTGCCGCAAGGCGTTACCGCTGAAACCCCGAGCCAGACCGATATCCTGATCAAGGGCATCGACAAGCAGCTCGTGGGCCAAGTGGCTGCGGAGATTCGTGACTTCCGTCGTCCTGAGCCTTACAAGGGCAAAGGTGTTCGCTACTCCGACGAAGTCGTACGTCGCAAAGAAGCCAAGAAAAAGTAGGGCATAGCAAATGAGCGTAAAGAAAGAAACCCGTCTGCGTCGCGCTCGCAAGGCACGCCTGAAGATGCGCGAGCTGGAAGCCGTACGCCTTTGTGTATACCGCTCTTCCCAGCACATCTACGCCCAGGTCTTGTCGGCCGACGGCGCCAAAGTCCTGGCCAGCGCCTCGACTCTGGACAAAGAACTGCGCGATGGTGCCACTGGCAACGTCGACGCGGCCAAGAAGGTTGGTCAGCTGGTTGCCGAGCGTGCTAAAGCCGCTGGTATCACCCAGGTGGCATTCGACCGTTCTGGCTTCAAGTACCACGGTCGCGTCAAAGCGCTGGCCGATGCTGCTCGTGAAGGCGGGCTGGAGTTCTAAGTTATGGCAAATAACGAGCAAAAGCGCGATCGCGGTAACCGTGATGATGCCCAGAGCGATGGCTACACCGAGAAGCTGGTGCAGGTTAATCGCGTTGCTAAGACCGTCAAGGGCGGCCGTATCTTCACTTTCACCGCGCTGACCGTGGTGGGTGATGGCAATGGTCGCGTCGGTTTCGGTCGTGGCAAGTCCCGCGAAGTGCCTGCAGCCATCCAGAAAGCGATGGAAGCTGCACGTCGCAACATGATTCAGGTTGACCTGAACGGCACTACCCTGCAGTACCCGATCAAGTCCGCCCATGGCGCCTCCAAGGTGTACATGCAGCCGGCTTCGGAAGGTACCGGTATCATCGCCGGCGGCGCCATGCGTGCTGTCCTGGAAGTGGCTGGTGTGCAGAACGTTCTGGCTAAGTGCTATGGCTCCACCAATCCGGTGAACGTGGTGTATGCCACCTTCAAGGGTCTGAAGAACATGCAGTCCCCGGAATCCGTGGCCGCCAAGCGTGGTAAGAGCGTCGAGGAGATTCTCTGATCATGGCTAACGCAACTGTCAAAGTCACGCTGATCAAGAGCGTGAACGGCCGTCTGGCCAATCACAAAGCCTGCGTCAAGGGTCTCGGCCTGCGTCGTATCGGTCACACCGTGGAAGTTCAGGACACTCCTGAAAACCGCGGCATGATCAACAAGGCTTACTACCTGCTGCGTGTAGAGGGTTAATCCATGCAACTGAACGATCTGCGTTCCGCGCCGGGTGCCCGTCGCGAGAAGCACCGTCCGGGCCGTGGTATCGGTAGCGGTCTCGGTAAGACCGGTGGCCGTGGCCACAAAGGTCAAACCTCCCGCTCCGGTGGCACCATTGCTCCGGGCTTCGAGGGTGGTCAACAGCCGTTGCACCGCCGTCTGCCGAAGTTCGGCTTCGTTTCCCTGAAGGCCATGGATCGCGCAGAAGTGCGTACTTCCGAGCTGGCCAAAGTGGAAGGCGATGTCGTCTCCCTGCAGTCGTTGAAGGATGCCAACGTCATCAACCAAAACGTGCAGCGTGTAAAAGTCATGCTGTCCGGTGAGGTTGGTCGCGCGGTGACCCTCAAAGGTATCGCTGCCACCAAGGGTGCGCGTGCGGCTATCGAAGCAGCTGGCGGTAAGTTCGAGGACTAAATGGCTAAGCAAGGTGCTCTCTCAGCGCTCAGCAATGGCGGGTTGTCCGAGCTCTGGGCTCGACTGCGTTTCCTGTTCCTGGCGATCATCGTCTATCGGATTGGTGCGCACATTCCAGTGCCCGGAATCAACCCTGACCGGCTGGCGGAACTGTTCCGGCAGAACGAGGGGACCATTCTTAGCCTGTTCAACATGTTTTCCGGTGGCGCGCTGGAGCGCATGAGTATCTTTGCGCTGGGGATCATGCCGTACATTTCGGCATCGATCATCATGCAGCTCATGACCGCTGTCAGCCCGCAACTGGAGCAGTTGAAGAAGGAAGGTGAGGCTGGCCGTCGCAAGATTAGCCAGTACACCCGCTACGGTACTGTTGCACTGGCACTGGTTCAGGCTATCGGCATGTCCGTTGGCCTGGCTGGTCAGGGTGTGGCGTTCTCTACCGACTTCGGTTTCTACTTCGTGGCAGTCACCACTTTCGTAGCTGGTGCCATGTTCATGATGTGGTTGGGCGAGCAGATCACCGAGCGTGGGGTTGGCAATGGTATTTCCATGCTGATCTTCGCCGGTATCGTGGCTGGCCTGCCGTCGGCGATAGGGCAGTCCTTCGAATCGGCGCGTCAGGGCGATATCAATATCTTCGCTCTGATTGCGATCGGTTTGCTCGCGGTTGCCATCATCGGGTTCGTGGTTTTCATTGAGCGTGGCCAGCGTCGCATTGCGGTGCACTACGCCAAGCGTCAGCAGGGCCGCAAGGTCTTCGCTGCGCAGACCAGCCACCTGCCGCTGAAGGTCAACATGGCTGGCGTGATTCCGGCAATCTTTGCCAGCAGCATCCTGCTGTTCCCGGCTTCGCTGGGTTCGTGGTTCGGTCAGTCCGAGGGTATGGGCTGGCTGCAGGAAATTGCTCAGTCGATCGCGCCTGGTCAGCCGCTGAACATTCTGCTGTTTAGTGCAGGGATCATCTTCTTCTGCTTCTTCTACACGGCCCTGATGTTCAATCCGAAGGATGTGGCGGAAACC
>CALMID010000179.1 GCA_937863915.1 uncultured Pseudomonas sp. | reverse complement strand
TCCATGGCGCCTTCGGCCTTGCCGGCGCCGACCATGGTGTGCAGCTCGTCGATAAACAGGATGACCCGCCCTTCCTGCTTGCCCAGCTCGTTGAGCACCGCCTTGAGGCGCTCCTCGAACTCGCCGCGGAACTTGGCGCCGGCGATCAGCGAGCCCATATCCAGCGACAGCAGGCGCTTGTCCTTCAGGCCATCGGGCACCTCACCATTGACGATGCGCTGGGCCAGCCCTTCGACGATGGCGGTCTTGCCGACGCCGGGCTCGCCGATCAGCACCGGGTTGTTCTTGGTGCGGCGTTGCAGAACCTGAATGGTGCGGCGAATTTCATCATCACGGCCGATCACCGGATCGAGCTTGCCTTCCTCGGCACGCTTGGTCAGGTCGACGGTGTACTTGTCCAGCGCCTGGCGCGACTCCTCGGCGTTCGGATCATTCACCGCCTCGCCGCCGCGCAGGTTGGCGATGGCGTTTTCCAGCGCCTTCTTGCTGACGCCCTGAGCCAGCAGCAGCTTGCCCAGTTTGGTGTTCTCATCCAGCGCGGCAAGCAGCACCAGCTCGCTGGAAATGAACTGGTCGCCCTTCTGCTGAGCCAGACGATCGGCCTGGTTGAGCAGACGAGCCAGATCCTGAGACAGGTTCACGTCGCCAGTCGGATTCTGGATCTTCGGCAGCTGATCGAGCTCCTTGGTCAGCCCCTGACGCAGAGCATTGACATCGAAACCGACCTGCATCAGCAGCGGCTTGATGGAGCCACCCTGCTGCTCCAGCAGGGCATGCAGCAGGTGAACCGGCTCGATGGCCGGGTGGTCGTGGCCGACGGCCAGCGACTGGGCATCGGAAAGGGCCAGTTGCAGTTTGCTGGTCAAACGATCGATTCGCATGGATTCATCCTTCCTCTAAGTAGGGCGGGCCGGAGCAACAGCACACTCCTGAACAGAAACCCGCCGGGTTGCAGTCTAGATGAGGACAGTTTTCAGCGATTCAAGGCCGCCAACCTTGACCAGGATCAGCCAGAGGCTCAGTTGGCCAGCCAGATCAGACTGGCGAAACGCCCGGTGCGGGCGGCGCGGCGGTAGGAGAAGAAGCGCGGGTCGCTGACGGTGCACAAGCCGCCGCCATAAATAGCGGTGACGCCCTGAGCCGCCAGGCGGATGCGCGCCAGCTGGTAGATGTCGGCCATGAACTTGCCGGGCTGGGCGCCCGGCACGAAAGCCGAGGCCGCCTCGGCATGCTCGGCCACAAAGGCCTCACGCACTTCGGCACCGACTTCGAAAGCCGCCGGACCAATGGCCGGGCCCAGCCAGACCAGCGTCTCGACCGGATCGAACGCCAGGGCCTTGAGCGTGTTTTCCAGCACGCCGCCGGCCAGCCCGCGCCAGCCGGCATGGGCAGCGGCGACACGGGTACCGGCACGATCGCAGAACAGCACGGGCAGGCAGTCGGCCGTCATCACCAGCGCCGCAACACCCGGCGTGGCGGTCCAGCTGGCATCGGCGGTGAGCACCTGGGCTGGCGTGGCCTCGACCACATCCGCGCTGTGCACCTGATTCAGCCAGGTCGGCCGGCAACCCAGCAGCGCCTGCAGGCGTTGACGGTTGTGCGCAACCGCCTCGGCATCATCGCCAACATGCGTGCCGAGATTGAGACGGTCGAACGGCGGCAGACTGACACCGCCGGCACGTGTGGTGACGCAGCTACGCACATGAGCCGGCGCCGGCCACTCGGGCAGCAGGCAGTCGGCCAGGCTCAGCGGCTCAGACGAAGGATTCATGGTCCTGACGCAGCAGGGAGAGCAGCCAGACCAGATCCTCCGGCAGCGGCGATTCCCACTTCATGCGCTTGCCGGTGGTCGGATGCTTCAACTCGAGAAAGCGCGCATGCAGGGCCTGGCGCGGGAATTCCTTGAGCGTTTGCACCAAGGTCGGGCTGGCCGCCGGCGGAATGCGGAAGCGCCCGGCGTACACAGGATCGCCGACCAGCGGGAAACCCGCGTAAGTCATGTGCACACGAATCTGGTGGGTACGCCCGGTTTCCAGCTTGACCCGCACATGGGTGTGCGAACGGAAACGCTCGAGCACTCGGTAATGACTGACCGCCGGCTTGCCGCCCTCGATCACCGCCATGCGCTGGCGATTGGCCGAACTGCGGCCGATCGGCGCATCAACGGTGCCACCGGAGGTAACCACGCCGATCACGATGCATTCGTAGATCCGGCTGACCGTGCGCGCCTGCAACTGGGCCACCAGCTGGGTGTGCGCTTCCAGCGTCTTGGCCACCACCATCAGACCGGTGGTGTCCTTGTCCAGGCGATGGACGATGCCGGCACGCGGCACATTGATGATGTCCGGCACATGGTGCAGCAAGGCATTGAGCAGGGTGCCATCGGCATGCCCGGCAGCCGGATGGACCACCAGCCCCGCCGGCTTGTCGATCACCAGCAGGTCATCGTCCTCGTAGACGATATTCAGCGGGATGTCCTGCGCCACCCATTCGCCCTGGGCCTCCTGCTCGGTTTCCAGCTCCAGCACCGAGCCAAAATGCACCACATCGCGCGGGCGCAGCACGGCGCCATCGACGGTCAGGCGCCCTTCCTTGATCCAGCCGGCCAGGCGCGAACGCGAGTGTTCAGCAAAGAGTTGTGCGGCAATCTGGTCAAGGCGCTGACCGCCCATCTCGAAAGGCACTTCGGCACGCAGTTGGATAATCTCGGACATGGGCACATCTGGGCGAGGCACGGCTTTTGGAAACCGCCGTGCGCTGTGGTTAAATACGGCGTCTTTGTCCCCGGGAAACCTGGGGCGCTCATCATAACAGGACGACGGCCCCCTAGACAGCCGGCCGTCACAGGGATGCAAGCCGCTATGTCAGTGAAACACCTGCTGCTGATCGCCTTCTTGGCACTTACCGCTGCCTGTTCCTCGAACGAGGTGGTCGACGAGAACCTCAGTGAGTCGCAGCTCTATCAGCAGGCCCAGGAAGATCTGGACAGCAAGACCTATTCCAGCGCCATTGCCAAGCTCAAGGCCCTGGAATCGCGTTACCCGTTCGGTCGTTACGCCGAGCAGGCGCAGCTGGAACTGATCTACGCCTACTACAAGAACATCGAGCCGGAAGCCGCCAAGTCGGCCGCCGAGCGTTTCATCCGCCTGCACCCGCAGCATGCCAACGTCGACTACGCCTATTACCTCAAGGGTCTGGCTTCTTTCGATCAGGACCGCGGTCTGCTGGCGCGCTTCCTGCCGCTGGACATGACCAAGCGTGACCCGGGCGCCGCCCGCGACTCGTTCAACGAGTTCGCCCAACTGACCAGCCGCTTCCCCAACAGCCGCTACGCCCCGGACGCCAAGGCGCGCATGGTCTACCTGCGCAACCTGCTGGCCGCCTATGAAGTGCACGCCGGCAACTACTACCTCAAGCGCCAGGCCTATGTCGCCGCCGCCAATCGCGGCCGCTACGTAGTAGAAAACTTCCAGGAAACCCCGGCCGTTGGCGATGGCCTGGCGATCATGACCGAAGCCTACCAGCGCCTGCACCTGGACGATCTGGCCGCAACCAGCCTGGAAGCCCTGAAGCAGAACTACCCGGACCACCCGAGCCTGGTCGATGGCGCATTCGTACCGCGTGAAGAAGAGGCCGACAACCGTTCGTGGCTGGCTGCTGCCACGCTCGGCCTGATCGATACCGACGCGCCGCTGCCGCCGGGCCAGACCCGCGCCAGCCAGGACGTGATCAAGCAGTATGAAGATGCTGTCGAGGCCATTCCTGAGGAACTGCAGCCGGAAAACCAGGACGACAGCGACGAAGCGCAGGAAGACCTCGGCGCCGAAGCCGAAGGCAACAACGACGATCGCTCCTGGTTCAGCTACATGACCTTCGGTCTGTTCGACTGATTACGGAATAACACACAGAAAAAGGAGGCTTCGGCCTCCTTTTTTGTTGTCCTCGCGACCGGCCGCTGGGCTCTCCCCAAGCGCTTCGCTACACTGCCGCTTCGACTCCAAACATGACGAACCGCCATGCTGCGACTGCTTTTCTGGATAGCCCTGATTGCCTTGGCCTTCTGGCTGTGGCGCCGTTTCCAGCAACCCACCACCGGAACTGAAACAGCGACCGAACCTGAAACCAAGCCCATGGTGCGCTGTGCCCATTGCGGCGTGCACCTGCCCAAGGGC
>CALMID010000178.1 GCA_937863915.1 uncultured Pseudomonas sp. | reverse complement strand
TACCATAGTCGGACAGCACCAGCACCCGAATGCCGGCCAGCAGGCGCTCGACATCCGAGGCCAGGGCCGCTGTATCTGTCTGGAAGGGCTCTTCGAAGTCCATGCGCAGCAACTGCTGATGCCGGCTGAGTACACGTAGTTTGACAATGGTCGGCTGCGCAGCGATCTGCTGGAAATGCGCCTGCACCCCGGCAGCGGCGAGACTGTCACGAAGACTGTGGGCCGCCTCATCGGCGCCCGTCACGCCCACCAGCACGGCCGGCGCTCCAAGGGCCGCGATATTCAGCGCGACGTTGGCCGCGCCACCGGGTCGATCCTCGATCTGCTCGACCTTGACCACTGGTACCGGCGCCTCCGGGGAAATCCGCGATGTGCCGCCATGCCAGTAACGGTCGAGCATGACATCACCGACTACCAGCACGGCAGCCTGATCGTAACGGGGCATGGACAACTTCATGGAGACTCCGGAGGGGCAAAATTAGAAGTAAATGCTAACACGGTGCAGTGACAGGCTTAGTGGTGGCCGGCAGATGACTGAACGAGCTGTTTGAACACCGGGGCGATCAACATAACCCCGGCCTCGCTCAGGTGGTCATCGTCGAAATACAGTGGTTGACCGTCTCGTTCGGCTTGACACCAGCCATCAGGGCAGAGCAACGGCAGCGGGTCCAGCAGCACCGCACCACAGGCCTCGACCGCCGCATCCTGGGCCTGGATCACCCAGGCATGCCGTGCTTGGTAGTCCGCCAGCGACATCCCGTAGCGCTGCTCGCGCCCCAGCAGGCGATCACGCGCTAGCGCCTTGGGAATGTTCAGCCCCATCTCGGGAATCGGCCGCAACAGGTAGAGCGGCCGCTGCCGAGTGATCTGGCAGGCGGTCTTCACGAAAGCCGCGCGAAACTCCGCAGCCAGTTCGGCATCGGCCACCGTGCGTGGCGTACTGAAGAAGAACTCGGGGCGCCCCTGAGGATGATCGCTCTCCCCCGACAGGCCGCCCTGCAGATAGACGGTATGGCGGGCCACCAGCAACAGCGGCACGCCAGCCGGCATGCCAGGCAACTCATCCTCCAGCCAGCGCTGCAGGCCCGCGCAGCCCAGACTGGCCGGTATCTGCCGCGCACCCAGCAGCGGCAGACAGCCGGCCCGTGCACGCAGCAACAGACTGCCACCTGCGACCTCGACCTTCCTGGCCAGCACCGCGGCCACCGCCCCCGCGTGGCTGTCGCCGACCAGCAGCAGGCTGGGCGGCCCCTCGCCGAACCGGCAGGACTTGTCTGCGTGGGTACAGCGCCCGACTGCGGCGGCCTCGGCGACCGCCTGCTCGCCCAGCTCGATCACACGTGCCGGCAGGCGCTGGGGCGACTCCAGATGACGCAGCAACTGGCCAACCATGGCACCCACCGTCAGTAACAGCATCAGATAGAGCGAGGAGCGGAGGCGCCGCCCGACTGGCAGCCAGTGGCGGGCCGGTTCCTCGATCAGACGGAACGACAGGTGGCCCAGCAACACGGCCAGCACCATGCCCAGCAGCAGCCAGGGCCAGGCATCGATCAGCCCCAGCCAACCCAGCAGGACCACCAGGGGCCAGTGCCATAGATAGATCGAATAGGAACGCGTGCCCAGCCATTGCAGCAGGGGATGCCCAAGCACGCCGTCATTCGCCGGCAGCGCCAGCAGCAGGCCGGTGGCCAGCACCGCCGGCAGGGCCCAGGGAAGCGGCCAGGCCAACTGGTTGTCGACCGCCAGCAGCGAAGCCAGCAGTACCGCCAGCGCGAGCCCCTTCAAAGGCAGCTGCAGGGCCCGCCGGGGGCGCCAGTGTTCGCAGGCAAACCAGGCCAGGCCGCCCAGCGCCATCTCCCAGGCCCGGCTGCCCAAGGTGAAGAAAGCGCGCTCGGCATCCGTATGGCTCAGCCAGGCCGACCACGACAACGAGCCCAGGCAGAGCAGGAGCAAGCCGCCGACCAGGGTCGCGCGCGCCGGGCGCCAGCGCCAGAGGCCCAGCAGGAAAAGGGGATAGACGAGATAGAACTGCCACTCCACCGAGAGCGACCAGGTGTGCAGCAGCCACTTCTGCTCCGAGAGCACGTCGAAATAGCCGGCCTCGTCGAGGTAACGCAGATTGGAGCTGAACAGCAGGCTGTCGCGCACATGTTTGCCGAGGCTACGGTATTCGTCGGGCAGCAGGATGAACCAGCCCAGCAGCGCGACTGCCAGGCAAACCACCAGCAAAGCTGGCCAGATGCGCCGAGCGCGGGCGAAGTAGAAGCGTCCCAGAGAGAAATGCTGGCCGAACAGTCCCCCGGCGATGATCCCGGTCATCAGGTAACCGGAGATGACGAAGAACACATCGACCCCGGCAAAACCTCCCGCCGCCCAAGGCAGGCGGAAGTGATACAGCAGCACGGCGAGCACGGCGAGCGCGCGCAGGCCGTTAATGTCGCGACGAAACTCATGGGCCAGAACCGTCAAGAGCGAGGTTCCTCGCGCAGCTGCCGCACCCAGAACAGTTCATGGCGGCGCACCGCCTTGCGGAAGAACTCGTCCTCGCCGGGGGCCGGCCAGCGGCGGCCGGCCAGCAGGCGCTGGATCAGCCGGCGCAGGCCTTT
>CALMID010000177.1 GCA_937863915.1 uncultured Pseudomonas sp. | reverse complement strand
CCAAACCTTGGTCGATCTGCACAAGAACATGGATCATGCGCCATGATGCTCGGGGCTAACCTCACGAATGGCACCCGAACCCTTCCTTGAAATCGCTCAGATCGAGATGTACCCAGGACATGTCACAGGACCGCCAGCGCAAGATTCGCGAACTGTTCGACGAGTACATCGAAATGTACGCCAGGCGGGACGACCGTCTGACCACGCGGTTCAGCCAGAACTTCACCGGATTCACCGGCAGCTGGGGGCGTCTGATTCAGAGTCGTGACGAATGGATCCACGTCACCCGGCAGGATTTTGAGCAGGTGCCGGGGCCCATTCGCCTGGAACCCCTCGATATCTCGCTGCAAGACCTCTGCGATGACGTGGTGGCCGTCGCCGCTACGCTGCACATTCACCTACCCGGAAACGACAGCCTGCTGGCCAGTGAAGTGGTTCGACTGTTGCTGGTGTTCCGTCAGGAGGGGGCAGACTGGATGATCAGCCATTGCAGTTATTCCGTGCCCTACCAGAGCACCAGCGAGGATGAGGTCTATCCAATCAAGAGCCTGCGGGAGCAAAACCGCGCACTGCAGGCGCTGGTGCAAGAGCGCACCCAGGCACTGAACGAGAGCCAGGCGTTTTACCGCATGCTGACCGAGGACGCGGAGGACGTGCACTGGCGGATGGACCGCCACTTCATCATCACCTATATCAGCCCGGCAGATGAGCGTATGCGCGGCTTCCGCGCCGATGAGGTGTTGGGGCGCCCGGTATTCGAGCAGCTCACGGAGGAAGGTGGTGCATTGGTCAGGGACAGGCTGAGTCCCAATGCACTCAAGGATCCCGCGAACGGTCAAAGCCCGTTCAGGAAGTTTGAGGTACAGCAGCGCTGCAAGGACGGACGCCTGATCTGGGGCGAGGTGCTGGTCAAGTACGACCATGACGAGCGGGGCGAACTCGTCGGTTATCACGGCATCACGCGCAATGTGAACGAGCGCAAACGTCTGGAAGAACAGATACGTCAGCTGGCTTTCCATGACACGCTGACCAACCTGGCCAACCGCCGTCTGCTGCTGGAGCATCTGAACCAGGCCATGGGTGAAAGCAAGCGCAGCCTCCACTATGGCGCCCTGCTGTATCTCGATCTCGACAACTTCAAACCGCTGAACGACTCGCACGGGCATGGCATGGGCGACCTGTTGCTGATTGAGGTGGCCTCACGGCTGAAGGAGTGTGTGCGCGAAGCCGACACCGTGGCACGGATCGGCGGCGACGAATTCGTCGTGCTGCTGCGCACACTGGACATCCAGCGGGCAGAAGCGAGCAAACAAGCCAGCGCCATTGCCGAGAAAATCCGCGCCCGCCTGGCCGAGTGTTATGTGCTGCAGGCAGAGCCCGATGCAACGGCCATTGAGCACCACTGCACGGCCAGCATCGGAGTGGCGCTGTTCCGCGGGCACGATGAGCCCCAGGAGTGCTTGATGGCAAGAGCCGATCAGGCGATGTACCAAGCCAAGGAAGCCGGACGTAACTGCGTGCAACTGGCCCCGCCGACCGAGCACTGAACCGGTAAGCCCTTGTGTCAGACTGTGGTTACCGTGCTGCGCCGCAGAATCGAAGGGAAATCATCTGACTCGCTCACTACAGAAGTCGACATGCACGACAGGCAACGCCCATTTGACCAGCAGAACATCGATGCGCCTGATCAAGCCCCTGTTATGGATCAACCTACTGCTTGCCGTGTCAGCCCTGATCGCGGCGGGCTGGTGCTTCTCCTTCTATCTGGAGCCTCATCCCCATGATCGCCACGGGGGAACTTTCGGTCTCCTGGGTGCTGGGCTTTATGGCGTTTTCAGCCTCTCATTCGTGATCGCGGCAGCGGCACTGTGGAAAAACTGGCCGGGCCGATGGCTTCTGCAAATACTGCCTTGGCTGGGTGCTTTGCTCCTGCTGACCATCTGAGGTTTGCCTTCACCGCTCATCACCCGCCGGGTTTTCTCATGCGCACAATTGCCCTCGCCGCCGTAGCCGCCCTCTTCCTGCTGTGTCATGCCCAGTGGGGCTGGGTACCGATTCTGGACTCGGCCAATCTGGCCTTTCATGAGGCCGGACACCCGCTGTTCGGTCTGCTGGCTTCCGGGCTGATGGTGTATGGCGGCACGCTGATGCAGCTAATGATGCCGGCGGCGGCTGCCTGGCAATTGCGCCAGCAGGGCAAGGTCGGGGGGTATCACCTGTGCCTTCTGTGGCTGGCGGAAAACCTGCTGAACGTGGCGCGCTACATGGCCGATGCGAGGCGCCAGGAGCTGCCGCTAGTGGGCGGCGGCGATCATGACTGGACCTTCATCCTCAGCCAGTGGGGCCTGCTGCGCTGGGATACCACGCTGGCCCTGTGGCTGCGACTGTTCGCCGTGGGCCTGATGGTCTGGGTGCTGTGGCGCGACTGGCAGCAGGCCCGCATCGTGCGGACCTCAGCCTGAGTTAAAGCCCTCATACCCAGGCAGCACGACGACCAGCCGGGACACCCGGAGGCATCCCGGCCAATGACCGTCAGAGGAACCAGCGGTACTCGCGGGCGCTGATGTCGTGCATGAAGGCCAGATGATCCTGGCGCTTGTTCTCGCAGTAGACGTAGACGAACTCGCTGCCGAGCTTGTCCTTGACCACCGGATGGGACTCCATCGCGGCCACGGCGGTGAGCATGTCCTTGGGGAAGTCGATGCCGCTGGAACGGTCTTCGTTGAGCGAGGCAATCGGCTCCACCTGCGCATCCAGGCCATGTTCCATGCCCGAGAGAATCGCCGCCAGCACCAGATACGGATTGGCGTCGGCACCGGCCAGGCGGTGTTCGATGCGCAGGTTCTTGCCATCGGATTCGGGGATGCGGATGCATGCATCGCGGTCTTCGAAGCCCCAACTGGCCTTGCTCGCGGCATTGACCATGGCGCCGTAGCGGCGGAAGGCATTGTGGTTGGCGGCAAAGATCGGCATGCAGCGCGGCAGCAGTTCCAGGCAGCCGGCCACGGCATGGCGCAGCGGACGCTGCTGATCGGCGTCGAGGATGTTGTTGCCGTCCCGGTCGTACAGGCTGACGTGCACGTGCATGCCGCTGCCCGGCGCATCCAGATACGGCTTGCTCATGAAGCTGGCGCGGTAGCCGTGCTGCATGGCCACGCCACGGGTACTGCGGCAGAACAGCGCCGACCAGTCGGCCGCCTGCAGCGGATCGCGGTTGTGGGCGAAGTTGATCTCGAACTGGCCGGGGCCGAGTTCGGCGGTGATCACGTTGGCATCCACGCCCTGCTCGCGGGCCGCCTCGACGATCTCGTGCAGCACGCCGGAGAAGCGCGACAGGCGCTCGATGTGCATGTTCGGCTGGTCGTCTTCGTCATCGGTCAGCGGATCACGCGGGAACTGCGGAAGACCGGCATCGAGCTTGCGGTCGAACAGGTAGAACTCCAGCTCGAAAGCCACCACCGGGCGGATGCCGCGTTTTTCCAGGCGGTTGAGTACCTGCGCCAGCACTTCGCGCGGCTCGAACTCGATGGGCGCCTCGGTGCCGTCGGAGGTGATCAGCATCTGCCCCAGCGGCTGGCCTTCCCAGCGCACCGGCTTGAGGGTGCCGGGCACCAGACGGCGCGGCGCATCCGGGTCACCGTCGTGGAAGCAGTAGTCACCGATCGGGTACAGGCCGCCCTGAACGCCGAGCAGCACGCAGTTCTGCGGCAGCTTGAGCGGGCTACCGGCGGCGACCTTCTCCAGCATGTCCAGCGGGTAGCGCTTGCCGTAGAAATGCCCGGGTATATCCAGGCAGATCAGGTCGACATAGCGAACTTCCGGGTTGGCCGCGCGGAAGGCGCGGACTTCGCTAAGCAGATCGGGGAAGGTGGTGGCGGTTGTCATTGTTATGGTCCTACGGGTCTGTAACAGGCGTATTTAAGTGAATACCCAGAGCACACGGGTAGGCTGCTCGCTCTGGTTGGCGTAACGGAACTGGGCAAAGGGCGGCAGCTGGAAACTGTCGTTGGCGTACAGCACCACCGGCTCGACCGCGTCGTTGAGCCAGATCGACAGCTCGCCTTCGAGGACGAAACCGCCCTGCTCCGAGCTGTCGTTGACATGTTTGTCGCCACTGCTGGCGCCCGGCGCCAGGTGGCTTTCGAGCATGGAGAAGCCGCCGCTCATGGTCGGCGAGACCAGCACGTCGGTGATGCCGCCAGCGTAATAGAGCGTGCGACGCTCGCCCGGGCGGGTCACCCAGCGCACTTCGCGGGGTTTGCTCAGGTTGTAGAAATAGGTGGTCGGCACGCCCAGCGTCTCACTGATGGCGGTGAGATCGGCCACGGTCGGCCGTGACTTGCCGCGCTCGACCTGGGACAGGAAACCCACCGAACGGCCGATCTGCTCGGCCAGCTCGTTGAGGGTCACGCCCTTGTGCTTGCGCAGGTCGCGAATCAGGATCGCCAGACCTTCGACTTCATCCTGCATATCCATAGTGTGTCTCCAGCACCGGCCCAACCGTGGGCCGGGTCATTAAAAGAAATCGCGCAACCGGTACCAGGCCTTGCCGGCGGCTTCCAGCGGGGCGGCCAGCAGGCTGCCGCCGGGGAAGCGCGGATTGTCGAGGCCCTGGTACAGATCCAGCAGTTCCGTATCACCGAGGATGGCATCGCTGATCGCCTTGGCCGCGGCCAGGGTCGGCAGCACGCCATGCCCGGAAAAACCCTGCAGCCAGTAACGGCCGCCCTCGCGCCCGACATCCGGGGTGCGCTTCATGCTCACGTCGATGTGCCCGCCCCAGGCGTAATCGATGGTCACGCCGGCCAGCTGCGGGAACACCCGCTCCAGATAGGGCCGGGTGGCACCGGCCACATCCGCCGGGATACCGCCCAGGTAGGTGCAGCCGCCGCCGAACAGCAGGCGGTGGTCCGGGGTCAGGCGGAAATAGTCGGGGACGAACTGGTTGTCGATCACGCAGCTGTTCTTCGGCAGCAGCGACGCCGCCAGCTGCGGGTCGAGCGGCGCGGTGGCCACCTGATAGGAACCCACCGGCAGCAGACGGCTGGACAGGCGGCTGTCGAGGCGGTCGATGTAGGCGTTGCAGGCCAGCACGATCTGATCGGCGCGCACCTCGCCCCGTTCGGTACGTGCCACATAGCCCTCGCCCTGCTCGCCGTAGCTGAGCACGCGGCTCTGTTCGAACAAGCGGCCGCCACCCTGCTCGATGGCCGCCGCCAGGCCCTGGGCCAGCTTGAGCGGATTGAGGTGGCCGGCCTGCGGATCGTACAGCGCGGCCTGGTAACGCTCGCTGCCGATCCACTCGGGCAGCTCGTCGCGACCGATCATGCGCAGCTGGTCATAGCCCCACTTGTGCTGCGCCTCTTCCAGCGCCTCGGCGAGCATGCCGACGCGGCGCGGCAGCACGGCCGTCCACAGGCTGCCGGGCCGGTAGTCGATGTCAAAGCCATGGCGCTGCGGCAGCTGACGGATTTCCTCGGCCGCCCAGACCATGCTGTCCCACAGGCGCCGGGTGCAGGCCATGCCGAGCGCCTTCTCCAGCGGCGGCATATCGCACGACCAGCCCAGCAGCGCCTGGCCGCCATTGCGCCCGGAAGCGGCCCAGGCCAGACGGCTGGCTTCCAGCACGACCACCTTCTTGCCGGCGGCAGTCAGGCGCAGCGCCGTGTGCAGGCCGCTGAAACCGCCGCCGATGATCAGCACGTCGGCCTGCAGGGTTTCCTGCAGGGTGCTGCGCAGCGGGATGCTGCCGGGGAAAGTGGCGGCGTAGTAACTGGCAACGTGCTGAGCGGACTGTTTGAACATGGCACACCATGAAATTATCAGATTCCAATTTCATGAATATTAGCCATTAAAAATTCATGCAAGCAAGTCTTTATTGAACATTCCGTTCAGGATTCCTTACGCCCGACCCGAACCATCAGCGGCCAGACCACCTCGTGGGTCTGCGCAGAACGCGAGCAAGCGCCGATCTGCGTGCCATTTCCCGCAGCAACACCTTGTCGCAACCGCTCGCCAGCCTGGCGATTGCCAGAGCGTGACCAACAGTCATAGTATGACCGCCGGTCACAATCATTCATTGAAGCCCGCCATGCGTTATCAGGATCAACAGTTCCAGCACCGCGAACAGGCCATTCTGCACAGCGCCCTGGCGCTGTTTCGCCAGCACAGCTGGGAAACCGTCACCATCGCCGAAGTCGCGGCGGCCGCCGGCATCGGCAAAGGCACGGTGTACAAGCACTTCCCCAGCAAGGAGGCGCTGTTCGCCGAACTGGTGCTGGATTTTTCCCAGCGCTGTCTGGAGGGTTACCGCCAGCTGCCGGCCGGGGACAAGCCCGACGACCGTCTGCGTCAGAGCATTCGCCAGGGGCTGGCCGACTGCCGCCGCGACCCGCTGATGGCGCAGCTGTGCATGCACTGCGAACGCCCGGAGTTCAAGGAACGCCTGAGCCCCGAGTACCGCCAGCGCTTCGCCGCCATGGAAGCCGCCTTTGCCGAACACTTCGGCGCCCTGGTGAGCCAGGCACTGGGTAACCTGGCCCTGCCGGCCAGCGAC
>CALMID010000176.1 GCA_937863915.1 uncultured Pseudomonas sp. | reverse complement strand
CGCGTGTGCTCCGAAGTTTTCGGTTCCGCCAAGGTCGACTTCGACAAGATCGACTCCGCTCCGGAAGAGAAGGCTCGTGGTATCACCATCAACACTGCGCACGTTGAGTACGACTCTGCCGTACGTCACTACGCGCACGTTGACTGCCCGGGTCACGCTGACTATGTGAAGAACATGATCACCGGTGCTGCCCAGATGGACGGCGCGATCCTGGTTTGCTCGGCCGCCGATGGTCCGATGCCGCAAACCCGTGAGCACATCCTGCTGTCCCGTCAGGTAGGCGTTCCTTACATTGTCGTGTTCCTGAACAAGGCCGACATGGTTGACGACGCTGAGCTGCTGGAACTGGTTGAGATGGAAGTTCGCGACCTGCTGTCCACCTATGACTTCCCGGGTGATGACACTCCGATCGTGATCGGTTCCGCTCTGATGGCCCTGAACGGCCAGGACGACAACGAGATGGGCACCAGCGCTGTTAAGAAGCTGGTTGAGACTCTGGATACCTACATCCCTGAGCCGGTTCGCGCCATCGACAAGCCGTTCCTGATGCCGATCGAAGACGTGTTCTCGATCTCCGGTCGTGGCACCGTAGTTACCGGTCGTGTTGAGCGCGGTATCGTCAAGGTTCAGGAAGAGATCGAGATCGTCGGTCTGCGTCCGACCACCAAGACCACCTGTACCGGTGTTGAAATGTTCCGCAAGCTGCTCGACGAAGGTCGTGCTGGCGAGAACTGCGGTGTACTGCTGCGCGGCACCAAGCGTGACGACGTAGAGCGTGGTCAGGTTCTGGCCAAGCCGGGCACCATCAAGCCGCACACTGTGTTCGAAGCAGAAGTGTACGTTCTGTCCAAGGAAGAAGGTGGTCGTCACACCCCGTTCTTCAAGGGCTACCGTCCGCAGTTCTACTTCCGTACCACTGACGTAACCGGTTCGTGCGAACTGCCGGAAGGCGTTGAGATGGTAATGCCGGGCGACAACATCAAAATGGTTGTTACCCTGATCAAGCCGATCGCCATGGAAGATGGTCTGCGCTTCGCGATTCGCGAAGGCGGCCGTACCGTTGGTGCTGGCGTGGTTGCCAAGGTCATCGAGTAATAATCGGTTGATCTTGTCCTGTCAGGCCGGCATAATGGTCGGCCTGACTTCGTTACAGGCCAGTAGCTCAATTGGCAGAGCGGCGGTCTCCAAAACCGCAGGTTGGGGGTTCGATTCCCTCCTGGCCTGCCAGATTTCACTTTGTGGATCTGGCGTTTCTTGTACAGGATTTAATGCAGATGAGTGCCAAGGCTGAAGCCAAAGATGGTCGCTTCGATGCGCTGAAGTGGGTGGTTGTTGCTGCTTTGGTGGCTGCTGGTGTTGCGGGTAATCAATATTTCTCCGCGTCGCCGATTCTGTATCGCGTACTTGCTCTGGTTGCGCTTGCGGCTGTTGCGGGCTTTGTTGCTCTGCAGACGGTCAAGGGTGCGGCTTTCTTGCAGTTGGCGAAAGAAGCGCGGACAGAAATCCGCAAAGTCGTGTGGCCTACTCGTCAGGAAACCACGCAGACCACTCTGGTTGTAGTGGCTGTTGTTCTGGTGATGTCGCTCCTGCTGTGGGGGCTCGACTCCCTCCTGGGGTGGCTTGTTTCTATGATCGTAGAGTAAGGGTGTCCCGTGGCTAAGCGTTGGTATGTTGTGCATGCTTACTCGGGCTACGAGAAGCATGTGATGCGCTCCCTGGTTGAGCGCGTCAAGCTGGCTGGTATGGAAGACCAGTTTGGCGAGATTCTGGTTCCCACCGAAGAAGTGGTGGAGATGCGTAACGGCCAGAAGCGCAAGAGTGAGCGTAAGTTCTTTCCTGGCTACGTTCTGGTTCAGATGGAAATGAATGAGGGCACTTGGCACCTCATCAAGGACACTCCTCGTGTGATGGGCTTCATCGGTGGTACCGCCGACAAGCCGGCGCCGATTACCGAGAAAGAGGCTGAGGCCATCCTGCGTCGTGTTGCTGATAGCGGTGACAAGCCGAAGCCGAAAACGCTGTTTGAGCCGGGTGAAACTGTCCGTGTTGTGGATGGTCCGTTCGCTGATTTCAACGGCGTCGTTGAAGAAGTTAACTACGAAAAGAGTCGCATCCAAGTGGCTGTGCTCATTTTCGGCCGCTCTACTCCGGTGGAGTTGGAATTCAGTCAGGTCGAAAAGGTCTGATCGAACGAAAGGCCCCATTACCCCGCAGCCAATGGTTGCGGGGTTTTGTCGTCACTGGGGCAAATGCTAGCAAGCGGGGAGCCTACAGGCGTTCGAACCCGATACTGGAGTTTTAAATGGCTAAGAAGATTCAGGCTTATATCAAGCTGCAAGTGAAGGCCGGTCAGGCCAACCCGTCGCCGCCCGTTGGCCCGGCTCTGGGTCAGCACGGTGTGAATATCATGGAATTCTGCAAGGCGTTCAACGCCAAGACTCAGGGCATGGAACCTGGTCTGCCGACTCCGGTGATCATCACTGTATACAGCGACCGTAGCTTCACTTTCGAAACCAAGAGCACCCCTGCTTCGGTACTGCTGAAAAAAGCAGCCGGTATCAGCAGTGGTTCGGCTCGTCCGAACACCCAGAAAGTCGGCACTGTTACCCGTGCTCAGCTGGAAGAGATCGCCAAGTCGAAGCAGGCTGATCTGACTGCCGCTGACCTGGATGCAGCCGTGCGTACCATCGCCGGTTCTGCTCGTAGCATGGGCCTGAACGTGGAGGGTGTGTAAATGGCTAAGCTGACCAAGCGCCAGAAGGCGATCGCCGAAAAAATCGAAGCTGGCAAGCAATACGGCTTCGAAGATGCCGCCAAACTGCTGGCCGAACTGTCGACCATCAAGTTCAAAGAGTCCGTCGATATTTCGATCAACCTCGGTGTCGATCCGCGTAAATCCGACCAGGTTGTACGTGGCGCTACCGTGCTGCCGAATGGCACTGGTAAAGACGTTCGCGTAGCCGTGTTCACTCAGGGGCCGGGCGTAGAAGCTGCTCTGGCCGCTGGTGCTGACAAAGTCGGTATGGACGATCTGGCTGCCGAAATGAAAGGCGGCGATCTGAACTATGACGTCGTAATCGCTTCTCCGGACGCCATGCGTGTGGTCGGTCAGCTGGGTCAGGTTCTGGGCCCGCGCGGCCTGATGCCGAACCCGAAGGTCGGTACCGTAACTCCGGACGTCGCGACTGCGGTGAAGAATGCCAAGGCTGGTCAGGTACGTTTCCGTACTGACAAGAACGGCATCATTCACGCTTCCGTGGGCAAGGTTGATTTCGAGCCGGCCAAGCTGAAGCAGAACGTCGAAGCCCTGCTGTCCGATCTGAAGCGCCTGAAGCCGTCCGCGGCCAAGGGTGTTTACGTCAAGCGCGTAACCCTGAGCACCACCATGGGCCCGGGTCTGCAGATCGATCAGGCTTCTCTGGAAGCCTAAGTGATACGAGGCGAAGGCTTGCCTTCGCCTCAATTATTGGGGTCCCTGCCTGGCGGGGGCTATCCAAGACCGTAGGCGGCGCAAGCCTTAAACCTACAGCCTACGCAGATGGTGCTCCCGATTCGTTTACCGAATCAGACACCAAAACGCCGTCAAGTCTCGGCTTGACGATACGGTAACATCCAGGAGTAAACCCGTGGCAATTAAACTCGAAGACAAGAAGGCCATCGTCGCTGAAGTCAACGAGGCTGCCAAAGCCGGTCTGTCCGCTGTCGTGGCTGATGCCCGTGGCGTGACTGTCGGCGCAATGACCGGACTCCGTAAAGAGGCCCGCGAAGCTGGTGTGTACGTGAAAGTCGTGCGTAACACCCTGCTCAAGCGCGCTGTTGAAGGCACTCAGTTTGAAGTCCTCAACGACGTGTTCAAAGGCCCGACCCTGATCGCTTTCTCCAACGAACATCCGGGCGCTGCCGCTCGTATCTTCAAGGAGTTCGCCAAGGGTCAGGACAAGTTCGAGATCAAGGCAGCTGCGTTCGAGGGTCAATACCTCGCAGCTAATCAGATCGACGTACTGGCAACTCTGCCGACCTACAACGAAGCCGTTGCACAGCTGATGAGCGTTATTCAAGGCGCTACCAGCAAGCTGGCTCGTACTCTGGCGGCTATTCGCGACCAGAAAGAAGGCGCTGCTGCCTAATTCAGGCATCTCGTCCCTTTCAACGTTATTTGTTTAATTTGATGGCCGCGAAGGCTGTCACCCCAATACAGGAATTAGAGTCATGGCTCTGACCAACGAAGACATCATCAACGCCGTATCCGAAATGTCCGTCATGCAGATCGTTGAACTGATCAAGGCGATGGAAGAGAAGTTCGGCGTGACCGCCGCTGCCGCCGTTGCCGCTGGCCCGGCCGTTGCTGCTGCCGCTGCTGAAGAGCAGACCGAGTTCAACGTCGTTCTGACCGAAGCCGGCGACAAGAAAGTGAACGTGATCAAGGTCGTTCGCGAGCTGACTGGTCTGGGTCTGAAGGAAGCCAAGGAGAAGGTCGACACCGCTCCTCAGGTTGTTGCCGAAGGCCTGACCAAAGAAGCTGCAGAAGACGCCAAGAAGAAGCTGGAAGAAGCTGGCGCCAAAGTCGAGCTCAAGTAAGCGACGACTTTGCGTCTACAGCCCAAGCATTAAGCGACAGGCTGATGGCTGGTGGCAATTGCCACCGGCCTTTTTCCGTTATAGGTCGCTGTTGCTAACACGGTGATCTTGACGGAATACCACCCGACGAGGTGGCGCAAACCAAGGGGTTTGCACGATTTTCTGGCCACTCCCTCCGGAGGGGCCAAATAAGCAGGTGACCAAGCTGGGGAACGCTGATGGCTTACTCATATACTGAGAAAAAACGTATCCGCAAGGACTTTAGCAAGTTGCCGGACGTCATGGATGTGCCTTACCTCCTGGCCATCCAGCTGGACTCCTATCGCGAATTCCTGCAGGCGGGTGCCAGCAAGGATTCGCTTCGTGACGTGGGCCTGCATGCGGCCTTCAAATCGGTTTTCCCGATCATCAGCTACTCCGGCAATGCCGCTCTCGAGTACGTCGGTTATCGCCTGGGTGAGCCGGCCTTTGATGTCAAAGAGTGTGTGCTGCGTGGCGTGACTTTTGCTGTTCCGCTGCGTGTGAAAGTCCGTCTGATCATTTTCGATCGCGAGTCGTCGAACAAGGCGATCAAGGACATCAAAGAGCAAGAAGTCTACATGGGCGAAATTCCGCTCATGACCGAAAACGGTACCTTCATCATCAACGGTACCGAGCGTGTGATTGTTTCCCAGCTGCACCGTTCCCCGGGTGTGTTCTTCGACCACGATCGTGGCAAGACCCACAGCTCGGGCAAGCTGCTGTACTCCGCGCGCATCATTCCTTACCGTGGTTCCTGGCTGGACTTCGAGTTCGACCCGAAAGACTGTGTGTTCGTGCGTATCGACCGTCGTCGCAAGCTGCCAGCGTCCGTTCTGCTGCGCGCACTGGGCTACAGCACTGAAGAAGTGCTGGACAGCTTCTACGCGACCAACGTATTCCACCTCAGCGGTGAGAACATCAGCCTGGAGCTGGTTCCGCAGCGTCTGCGTGGTGAAATTGCTGCCTTCGACATCAAGGATGAGAAGGGCAAGGTCATCGTTGAGCAGGGTCGTCGTATCACTGCCCGTCACATCAATCAGTTGGAGAAGTCCGGCATCAAGCAGCTCGACGTCAGCGTCGAGTACATGCTGGGCCGTACCACTGCCAAGGCCATCATCCATCCGGCCACTGGCGAGATTCTGGTTGAGTGCAACACCGAGCTCACCGCTGACCTGCTGGCCAAGCTGGCGAAGGCTCAGGTTGTGCGTGTAGAGACCCTCTACACCAACGACATCGACTGTGGTCCGTTCATTTCCGACACCCTGAAGATCGACTCCACCAGCAACCAACTGGAAGCGCTGGTCGAGATCTATCGGATGATGCGTCCTGGCGAGCCGCCAACCAAGGAAGCCGCCGAGACACTGTTCAACAACCTGTTCTTCAGTGCCGAGCGTTACGACCTGTCCGCTGTTGGTCGCATGAAGTTCAACCGTCGTATCGGTCGTACCGAGATCGAAGGTTCGGGCGTTCTGAACAAAGACGACATCGTTGCAGTCCTGAAGACCCTGGTCGACATCCGTAACGGCAAGGGCATCGTCGACGACATCGACCACCTGGGTAACCGTCGCGTGCGTTGCGTCGGCGAGATGGCCGAGAATCAGTTCCGTGTGGGCCTGGTGCGCGTTGAGCGTGCGGTCAAGGAACGTCTGTCGATGGCCGAAAGCGAAGGCCTGATGCCGCAGGACCTGATCAACGCCAAGCCGGTGGCTGCCGCGATCAAGGAGTTCTTCGGTTCCAGCCAGCTGTCGCAGTTCATGGACCAGAACAACCCGCTCTCCGAGATCACCCACAAACGCCGCGTTTCCGCACTCGGCCCAGGTGGTCTGACCCGTGAGCGCGCCGGCTTCGAAGTCCGTGACGTACACCCGACCCACTATGGCCGCGTGTGCCCGATCGAGACCCCTGAAGGTCCGAACATCGGTCTGATCAACTCCCTGGCAACCTATGCCCGCACCA
>CALMID010000175.1 GCA_937863915.1 uncultured Pseudomonas sp. | reverse complement strand
TTCGATCACGGTCACTTCGGCACCCAGACGGGCCCATACCGAACCGAGCTCCAGGCCGATCACACCGGCACCGATCACGCCCAGTTTCTTCGGTACGCTCTGGAATTCCAGGGCGCCGGTGGAATCGACGATCACATCCTGATCGACCGGGGCCGGCGGGATATCGATCGGCTTGGAGCCGGAAGCGATGATCACATTGGCGGCCTCAAGCACCTGCACGGTACCGTCGATGCCGGTCACTTCAACCAACTTGTTGGCCAGGAGCTTGCCGTGGCCTTCCAGCTGGGTCACGCCATTGGCCTTGAACAGTGCCGCGATGCCGCCAGTAAGGTTCTTCACGATACCGGCCTTGCGCGCGATCATCGCCGGTACGTCCATGGCCAAGCCCTTGACCTCGATGCCATGCACCTTGAAGCCCTCTTCAGCCTCGTGGTACTTCCAGGAGCTGTCCAGCAGCGCCTTGGAAGGGATGCAACCGACGTTCAGGCAGGTACCGCCCAGGGCCAGCTTGCCGTCCTTGTCCTGATACTTCTCGATACAGGCGGTCTTCAGACCCAGCTGGGCGGCCTTGATTGCAGCCACATAACCACCGGGGCCTGCACCAATCACCACTACGTCGAATTTCTGGCTCATAACTTTTCCTTCTCGGATGTTTGCGAACGGCCCCTTGTGGGGGCCGTCTCAAGCGGCTGGCAGTCGGATCAGATGTCCAGCAGCAGGCGTGCCGGGTCTTCCAGCAGGTTCTTGATGGTCACCAGGAAGCTGACTGCTTCCTTGCCGTCGATCAGACGGTGATCGTAGGACAGTGCCAGGTACATCATCGGACGTATCACCACCTGACCATTGATGGCCACCGGACGCTGGATGATGTTGTGCATGCCCAGGATGGCGGCCTGCGGCGGGTTGACGATCGGGGTCGACATCATCGAACCGAAGGTGCCGCCGTTGGTGATGGTGAAGGTGCCACCAGTCATCTCCTCGATGGACAGCTTGCCTTCTTTGGCCTTCTTGCCAAAGGTGGCAATGCCGTTCTCGACTTCGGCCAGGCTCATCAGCTCGGCATTACGCAGCACCGGCACCACCAGGCCACGATCGCTGGACACGGCCACGCCGATGTCCTGGTAGCCGTGGTAGACGATGTCGTTACCGTCGATCGAGGCATTGACCGCCGGGAAACGCTTGAGTGCTTCCACCGCTGCCTTGACGAAGAAGGACATGAAGCCAAGGCGTACGCCGTTGTGGGTCTTCTCGAAAAGATCCTTGTACTTGCTGCGCAGCGCCATGACTTCGTGCATGTCCACTTCGTTGAAAGTGGTCAGCATGGCCATGGATGACTGTGCCTCAACCAGACGCTCGGCGATCTTGGCACGCAGGCGGGTCATCGGCACACGCTTCTCGGCGCGGTCACCCGCCGCAAACATCGGCGCCTCGACGGCAGGAGCCGCCGGCTTGGCCGCTGGTGCTGGCGCGGCAGCCTTGGCGGCAGCTGCAGCCACGGCATCTTCCTTGGTCACCCGCCCGCCTTTGCCGGTGCCGGCAATGCTGTTCGGGTTCAGGCCGCTTTCTTCGGCGATCTTGCGCGCGGCCGGCGACAGGATGGCGTCCTGGGCAGCAGCTGCCGGGGCAGCGGCCTGCGCCGCCACAGCCGGAGCCGGAGCGGCGGCAACCGGAGCGGAAGCCGTGGCGGAGCTGTCGAGCTTGCCAAGCAGTTCGCCGGAAAGCACGGTATCGCCGGCGTTCTTGAGGATTTCCACCAGCACGCCGTCGGCTTCGGCCAGCACTTCCATGACGACCTTGTCGGTTTCGATATCGACGATCAACTCATCACGCTTGACTGCCTCGCCCGGCTGCTTGTGCCAGGTGGCCACGGTGCCGTCGGCAACCGATTCCGGGAAGGTAGGGGCTTTGATTTCGATAGCCATTTTTTCGTTGTCCTGTTTATTCGGTTTCTAGCGCGCGAAGGCGTTACACAGTAAAGGCGTCGTTGAGCAGCTTTTCCTGCTGCTCGGCGTGCATCGAGGCATACCCACAAGCCGGAGCCGCCGAAGCGTTGCGACCGGCGTACTGCAGGAACAGCTCCTTCTTGTGCGCGCTGGCAACCCGGCGCATGTGATGCTGACTGCAGTACCAGGCCCCCTGGTTCATCGGCTCTTCCTGACACCAGACGATGTGCTTGAGATTCTTGTACGGAGCCAGGGCCTCGGTCAGGTCATCCTCAGGGAACGGATACAACTGTTCGATGCGCACAATCGCAATATCATCACGTTGTTCTGCACGGCGTTTTTCCAGAAGGTCGTAATAGACCTTGCCGCTGCACAGAATCAGACGCGTTACTTTCTTCGCTTCCAGCGCATCGACCTCACCCAGTACGGTCTGGAACGAGCCTTCGGCCAGATCTTCAAGCGTCGAGACAGCCAACTTATGCCGCAGCAGTGACTTCGGGGTCAATGCGACCAACGGCTTACGCAGCGGGCGGATCACCTGACGACGCAGCATGTGATAGACCTGCGCCGGGGTGGTCGGCACGCAGACCTGCATGTTGTGCTCAGCGCACAATTGCAGGTAACGCTCCAGACGTGCCGAGCTGTGCTCCGGGCCCTGACCTTCATAGCCATGCGGCAGCAGCATGGTCAGGCCGCACAGGCGACCCCACTTGTGCTCGCCGCTGGAAATGAACTGGTCGAATACCACCTGGGCACCGTTGGCAAAATCGCCGAACTGCGCTTCCCAGATCACCAGAGCGTTGGGCGTGGTGGTGGCGTAGCCGTATTCGAATGCCAGTACAGCCTCCTCGGACAGGTAGGAGTCGTACAAGTCGAATTTTGGCTGACCGTCGTAGAGGTTCTGCAGGGCGATATACCGCTCGGCGTCCTTCTGGTTGTGCAGCACCGCATGGCGGTGAGAGAAGGTGCCGCGACCGACGTCCTGACCGGTGATGCGCACCGGATGCCCTTCCGACAGCAGCGTGGCGTAGGCCATGGTCTCGGCGAAGCCCCAGTTGATCGGCAACGCACCGGCGCCCATCTTCTGGCGATCCTCGAGGATCTTGGCGACCTGACGCTGAACGACGAAACCTTCCGGAATTTCCAGCAGGCGATTGGACAACTCCTGCAGGGTCTTGAGGTTGAAGCGCGTGTCGTGGCGGGCGGTCCAGGTGTGGCCCAAGTACGGGCGCCAGTCGACGAAGAGTTCCTCGTTCGGCTGCTTGACCAGACTCTTGACCACATGCTGGCCGTTATCCAGCGCCATGCGGTACTCGTCGACCTTGGCCTGCACGCGCCCGGCGTCCATCACCGCACTCTGGATCAGGGCATCGGCGTACAGCTCACGGGTGGTGCGCTGCTTGGCGATCAGCTGATACATCAGCGGCTGGGTGCCACTGGGCTCGTCGGCTTCGTTGTGGCCACGGCGGCGATAGCAGACTAGGTCGATGACCACGTCACGCTTGAACTGCATGCGGTAATCGACGGCCAGCTGGG
>CALMID010000174.1 GCA_937863915.1 uncultured Pseudomonas sp. | reverse complement strand
GGGTGACGAGGTACAGGGCCAGCTGAGCCAGCAGCAGCCGGTCGATGCGCGGGTGCAGTTCGCGGGTGGCGAGCATCCGCTGCATGAACAACAAGAGGGCGCAGGCGGTGAGTGAGGCGAAGCTCCAGTAGGCCTCGTTGGTATCCAGCCAGCCCAGGGCGGGGAGCAGTTGGGCGGCCAACCCGTCCTTGACCGCCAGGGTGCAGGCGGTACTGGCCACGAAGCTCACGTAGAGCAGATAGATGCGGTCGCGCAGGGCGATGAACAGCATCAGGTTGAACAGGAACATCGCGGTGGCGATGCCGAAGTACCAGGCCTTGAGGATGTACTCGGCACGCTCCTGGGCCTGGAAGGCCGGCTCCGACCAGAGCTTGAGCGGCACGAGCAAACCGACGTCGGAGGCCACGCGCACATAGATATCCTGCTGCTCACCGGGCGCCAGGCTGACTGGAAAGGCGAAGTTGCGGCTGGTGTAGACCCTGTTCGCCACGGGGTTGTCACAGCCGGTGTCGATTACCCGGTAGTGGCCCTGCGCATCCGGCTGGTGCAGTCGGACCTGGGCGATACGCGGGTTTTCCACCACCAGCAGGTGCTGCTGGGGCGCATCGCTGGCATTGCGCAGGCTCAGGCGAATCCAATAGGCCGAGCGGGTGAAGCCCAGGGCCAGTGCATTGGCCGCTGGCTGGTCGTGGCGAAAGCGTGCGCTCAGCTCGGGGCTGCGCACCTGCTCGAGCGTCAGGCCGCCGTCCGGATCTTCCAGCAGACCGAGGTAGGCGGTCAGCGACAGTGGTTTGTCCTGCACGCCTGTCAGCTCGACCACTGCGGCATTGGCCCAGACGCACAGCAGTGGCCATAGCAACATCAGTAGCCATGGGCAGAGTGGGCGGCGGGCAGGTGAATGGCGCATGGTGGTAATCGGGGGCTGGTAAAGGGGCGACAGCCTAGCACCCGGATCGTGCCGTTTGCATCTGCCCGCACCTGGCCCGGAAGTGCTCCGGGCCAGGTGCGGCTTCAGGCCGGTTCTGCCTGCAGGCTGCCGCTTTGTGGTGGCTGTGCGCTCCACTGCTGCAGGCGCTCCACGCTGTCGCGGTAGGGCGCCAGGCCGCGGGCGAGGAGGATGATCGAGCTGAGCACGGCCAGGGCGGTGACGATCAGCAGCGAGTAGCGCAGGGCGTTGTCGTCGGCGAAGACGAAGTCGGTCACCAGGGCCACGGCGGTCGGGCCGATGCCCAGGCCGATCAGGGTGATGACGAACAGGTACAGCGCCGAGGCCTGGCCGCGCATGGCGTTGGGCATGATCTCCTGGATCGCCGCCGGCGCCACACCGAACGGCATGCTCAGGCAGAACACCGCCGGCACCAGCAGCACGCAGGCCCACAGGGCGCTGTCCATCAGCGGGAACAGCAGCACGCAGGGCAGGGCACCGATGGCGGCATACAGGCCGACGCGCATGTTGGCGTCACGGCGGCCCTGCTTGGCCAGCCAGTCGGCCAGGCGCCCGCCGAAGACGATGCCGAGGCAGCCGCAGAGGGCGACGATGCTGCCGTAGATCACGCCGACCTGGCCGGCGTCCCAGCCGTAGGTGCGGATGAAGAAGGTGGGAATCCACGCCGCGCTGCCGTAGCCGGCGAAGGCCAGGCCGGCGAAGCCGAAGTTGTGGCACAGCACGGTGCGGCGGTTGCTGCGGATATAGCGGCCGACTTCCGCCAGCGGCACGGCCACGCCGGCGCCGACGCCGCGACGTGCCGGCTCGCGCACGGCGAGCATCAGCAGAGTGAACAGCACGCCGGCGACGCCGAGGATGAGGAAAATCAGCTGCCAGGGGCGCACTTCACCGAGTACCGGCAGCACCACGTTGCCCTGGGCCGAGGCGAACTGGATGACCAGGCCGCCGAGCAGGAAGGCGATGCCCGAACCCAGGTACACGCCCATGGAGTAGACGCTGATGGCGGTGGCGCGGCGTTCCGGCGGGAAGCTGTCGGCGATCAGCGAATAGGCCGCCGGCGACAGCGCGGCTTCGCCGACGCCGACACCGATGCGGCAGATGAGGAACTGCCAGTACAGCTTGGCCATGCCGCAGGCGGCCGTGGCGGCGCTCCAGAACAGCACGCCGATGGCGATCAGGCCACGGCGGTTCCTGGTATCGGCCAGGCGCCCGAGAGGGATGCCGCAGATGGTGTAGAACAGGGCGAAGGACAGGCCCATCAGCAGGCTCATCTGCGTATCGCTGATAACCAGATCACGGCGGATCGGCTCGACCAGCAGGTTGAGGATCTGCCGGTCGATGAACGACAGCACGTAGGCGATCATCAGGATGGTCACCGTGGTCCAGGCGGACAGGCTGGAGGGGTAGCCTTGATTGTTATTGTGCATGGCGGCTCCGCAGGCAATGGCAAGGGGCCGCCGAGGGCGGCCATTCAAAGACCAGCTTAGGGGCGAACGAGCGTGGTCACTATCGCTCATCGGTACGATCAGCCGGCTGAATGGGCGCCCTGGCCGTGCGTTGATCGGCGGTGATTTTTCCCGCAGAAAACGTACGGCTGTGGCCCGCGGTAACACCCATCAGTCCAGCCAGCCCAGCGCCTTGGCCTGGGCCACCGCCTGGGTGCGGCGGACCACGCCGAGCTTGACGTTGATGCGCCGCGCGTGGGTCTTCACGGTGTGCAGGGAGATGTACAGCTGCTCGGCGCTCTGCTGGTTGG
>CALMID010000173.1 GCA_937863915.1 uncultured Pseudomonas sp. | reverse complement strand
CAGCCTGCCGATCACCCTGCTGAAGATCGACAAGAGCTTCGTTGCCGAGATGCACCAGCGTGGCGATGGTCCGCAGCTGGTCAAGGCCATGGTCAACATGGCGCACAACCTTCACCTTGAGGTGGTGGCCGAAGGGGTCGAAGAGCCGGAGCAGTTGCGCCAGCTGCGCGAGTTCGGCTGCGACCAGGTGCAGGGCTACCTGATCAGCAAGCCGTTGCCGCTCACCGAGCTGGCGCGTTTTCTGGTCTTCGGCCAGCGTCAGGCCTTGCTGGCCGATTAACTTCCAGTCAATCCTCACCACCCAGGCATACCCGCTTTGTCACCGGCAAAGGCTGCAGGTGGCGCCCGGTGCGCCATTCGAAAGCGGCGATCAGACCGCAGGCCGCGCAGGCCAGGCCGATGGCCAGTCCCCACCACACCCCGGCGGCGCCCCAGCTCAGCGGCATGGCCAGTCCCCAGGCCATGGGGGCGCCGATACCCCAGTAGCAGAGCAGGCCCACATAGAAGGTGGTGCGGGCATCCTTGAGGCCGCGGATGGCGCCCATGGCGATGGTCTGCAGGCCGTCGAACAGCTCGAACCAGGCGGCGATGGCCAGCAGGCCGACCGCCAGCTCGATCACCGCGCGGTGCTGGGCATCCTCGGCATCGAGGAACAGTTCGATCACCCAGTGCGGCGCCAGCCAGAACAGCAGGGCGAAGCCGAGCATGCACAGCGCGCCCAGGCCGATGGCCAGGCGGCCGGTCTGCCGCGCCTCGTGCCAGCGGCCGGCGCCATAGTGCTGGCCGATACGAAAGCTCGCCGCGTAGGAAATGCCCACCGGCACCATGAAGGCCACGTACACCGCCTGGATGGCGATCTGGTGCGCCGCCAGCTCCGTGCTGCCCAGTGCGCCCATGCACAGCGCGGCGACGAAGAACAAACCGGACTCGACGATGTAGGTGCCGCCGATCGGCAGGCCCAGGCGCAGGTTCTCGCGGATGTCCGTCCAGCGCACGGCGAACAGGCCGGGCAGCAGCGGCCAGGGCCGGTAGAACGGCTGCCGGCGCAGGTACAAAGCCAGCAGCAGCGCCATGGCCGTCTGCACCAGCGCGGTGACCAGACCGATGCCGGCCAGGCCGATCTTCGGCAGGCCGAACAGGCCGTGAATCAGCACATAGTTGAGGACGAAGTTGGCCGCCGCGCCGCCGAGACTGATGGCCAGCACCGGCCCCGGCTTGCCCAGCGCGCTGGTGAAGCCGCGCAGGCTCATGAACAGCAGATAGCCGGGCAGGGCGAACACCAGGGTCTGCAGGAACTGCATGGCGCCGACGATATTGGCCTCGTCCTGCCCGGCCAGGCGCAGAAAGGGCGCCGCGTTCCACAGCAGCAGCATCGACAGCAGGGCCAGCGCCAGGGCGACCCAGATGCCGGCCTGGGTCATCAGCCGCACGCCCGGGGCGTCGCCGGCGCCATGGCGGATGGCGACCAGGTTGCCCACCGCGGCGGTGACGCCGACGCAGAAGATCGACACCAGGTTGTAGGCCGCCGCGCCCAGGCCGCCGGCGGCCAGCGCCTCGGGGCCGAGCTTGCCCATCATCACGGTGTCGGTGAATACCATCAGCACGTGGGCCAGCTGCGCGGCGATCAACGGGCCGGCCAGGCGCAGCAGGGCGAAGAGTTCGGCGCGGGTCGCTTGTGGCATGAGTCAGACTCGGGAAAGCAAATTGGCGATACGGTCAGCATTGACCGAGAATGACGCTATTCTCCTGGCGCCTGAGCAGGCTGCACAAAAGGAAAGAACTGATGCCTGATATGACTAAAACTCATGGATTAGAAGCGTGAGCGAGCGTTTGCCGCCGCTCTATGCGCTGCGCGCCTTCGAGGCGGCGGCGCGGCATCTGTCCTATACCCGCGCCGCTGCCGAGCTGGCCATTACCCAGAGCGCGGTCAGCCGGCATATCCGCACCCTGGAAGCCGACTTCGGCTGCCGCCTGTTCGAGCGCGAAGGTCGCGGCCTGCGCCTGACCGAGCCCGGCCGGCTGCTGCTGCCGGGTTTGCAGCAGGGTTTTGCCGCGCTGGAAGGTGCCTGCGCCAGCCTGCGCAGCGAGGAGGGCGTGTTGCGCCTGAAAGCGCCTTCTACCCTGACCATGCGCTGGCTGCTGGCCAGGCTGTCGCGGCTGCGCCTGGCGCAGCCGGACTTCGAGGTGCAACTGACCGCGGCCTGGATGGACGTGGACAAGGTCGATTTCGAGCGTGAACCCTTCGACTGCGCGGTGCTGCTCAACGATGGACAGTTTCCGCCGGAATGGGAGGTGTGCAAGCTGTTCGAGGAATGGCTGATTCCCGTCTGCGCGCCGGAGGATGTGGCGTCCGGACCCTGGAACCTGGCGCGTCTGCAGCAGGCCGAGCAGTTGCACCCGACGCCGGATCGCCGCGACTGGCGCCAGTGGCTGGCGGCCATGGGCCTGGCCGAGCAGGTGCCGCTCAAGGCCGGTCAGGTGTTCGACATGCTTGAGCTGGGTATAGTGGCCGCTGCCCGCGGCTATGGCGTGTCGATCGGCGATCTGGCGCTGGTGGCCGAGGATGTTGGCGCCGGGCGCCTTGGCTTGCCCTGGCCCAGCGCGGTATTCAGTGGTTGCAGCTACTATCTGGTCTGGCCGAAGGCGCGCCGTGGCCAGGAACGCTTCCATATCTTGCGTGATTATCTGCAGCAAGAAGTGGCCGCCTTGCAGTTGCCGCCGGTCGAGCGCGTCCCTATCCAATAAGAACAACAAGGAATCACCATGCCTGCACAGATGCAGCACAGCATCGATATCGCCCGTAGCCCGGCCGAGGTCTACGCCTTCATCACCCAGCCGTGGCACTGGCACCACTGGCACCCCAGTTCGCGCTCGGCCAAGGCGCTGGTCAGTGAGCTGGCGGTGGGTGACAGCTTCGACGAAGAGATTGTCGTGCAGCCGCTGGCGCCCCTGCCGCCGCGCCTGCACCGCGAGACACACTATCAGGTGCTGGCTGCCGCGCCGGGGCAGCACTGGCTGTGCCGCGGCCAGATGCGCGATGGCTGGCTGGAAATTCGCTACCAGCTGCAGCCCTCGGTGGTCGGCACCCGCCTGACACGTACCCTGACCTTCGACGTCGGCGGCATCACCCGTCTGATGATGCCGCTGCTGCGGCGTCGCCAGCGCATGCTGTCGCCGCTGGCGCTGAGCAATCTCAAGACCTTGCTTGAGGCCCGCTAGC
>CALMID010000172.1 GCA_937863915.1 uncultured Pseudomonas sp. | reverse complement strand
GCCACGCCATGGAAGTCGGCTGCCTGCCGCGCATGGTGCTGGGCTACCTGCAGCCGAAGCAGTACCCGGAAATCCACGGTCTGGTCGAGGGCGCGCTGAAGAAGCTCGACGTGCCGGTCACCGCGCTGTTCTCGACGCTCGGCCGCACCGCTGCACGCGGTCTGGAAACGGCCTACTGTGTCAAGCTGCAGAGCCAGCAGTTCGACAAGCTGATGGCCAACCTCAAGGCCGGCGATCTGAACACCGCCAACATCGAAAAGTGGGAACCCAGCACCTGGCCGAAGGAAGCCATGGGCGCCGGCTTCACCGAAGCCCCGCGCGGCGCGCTCGGCCACTGGATCAAGATCAAGGACACCAAGATCGACAACTACCAGTGCGTCGTGCCGACCACCTGGAACGGCGGTCCGCGTGACCACAAGGGCCAGATCGGCGCCTTCGAGGCATCGCTGATGGACACCCCGGTGGCCAAGGCCGACGAGCCGTTGGAGATTCTGCGCACGCTGCATTCCTTCGATCCCTGCCTGGCCTGCTCGACGCACGTGATGAGCCCGGATGGACAGGAAATGACGTCGGTCAAGGTCCGCTGAGCGGTCCGGAAAGGAGGCTGAAATGCTCTCTCAACAGGACATGCTGGAGGCCGAACGGCACGGTAAACAAGTCCGTTCGATCTATGTCTATGAAGCGCCGGTGCGCCTGTGGCACTGGATGAATGCGCTGGCCATGGTGGTTCTTGCCGTCACCGGCTACTTCATCGGCAAGCCCTTGCCGACGGTACCCGGCGAAGCGGCCGAGAACTTCCTGATGGGCTACATCCGTTTCGCCCATTTCGCGGCGGCCTACCTCTTCGCGGTCGGCCTGCTCGGCCGCGTCTACTGGGCCTTCGTCGGCAACCATCACGCCAAGCAGATCTTCAAGCTGCCCATCCTCAACCGCCAATGGTGGAGCGAGGTGTTCTTCGAACTGCGCTGGTATCTCTTCCTGGAGAAATATCCGAAGAAATACGTCGGTCACAACCCGATGGCACAGTTGATGATGTTCTTCTTCTTCACGGTGCTGGCCGTCGGCATGGTGTTCACCGGCTTCGCGCTGTACAGCGAAGGCGCCGGCCTCGGCCACTGGAGCGACACCCTGTTCGGCTGGGTCATACCGGCGCTGGGCGGCTCCCTGCAGGTGCATAACCTGCACCGGCTGGGCATGTGGATCATGATGACCTTCGTCGTCGTCCATATCTACGCAGCCATTCGCGAGGACATCATGAGCCGGCAGTCGCTGATCTCGACGATGATCTCCGGCTGGCGGATGT
>CALMID010000171.1 GCA_937863915.1 uncultured Pseudomonas sp. | reverse complement strand
AGCCGGTGCGGTGGCCAGCAGTGCAGCGCCACTATCAGCAGAGGCCACGGCATCCGGCTCTTGCAGGTAGATCACGCGCTCGACGGTGACAGTCGCCTTGACCTTGTCGCCGACCTTGAGCTGCGGGAAATTGACCATCTCCGGCACTGCCTGCAGGGTGCGGCGGTGGCCCTGGGCATCCTGCAGGGTGAAAGTGCGCTTGGCATGGTCGATGGCACTGACCACGGCACGGATCTGTTCGACCTCGGTGGTCACGCTACCGGGTACACCTTCCTGGATCACCTGGCTGCTGCTGACATCGCTGCTCAGCGCCTGGTCGGCCTCCGGGCTGGCGCAGGCACTGAGCAGGGCGGAACTGAGCATGAGCAGGGCAAAGGGCTTGAACGTGGACATTGGCTGACTCCTGTTAACGTTGGGCCTGGGTCTGGCGAATCTCGTAGACCGCCTCTTCACCGCGTTGCGGAATGACCCGGATCAGGTAGCGTGGCGCCGGCTGGCCGAGCACCATCTCATCCAGTTTGTACTGCACATCGACCTTCAGGTACTTGATCTCACCCGGGTTGACGGTGAATGGGTAGGTAATGTCGCGTGGCTCCCACTTGGCAATCTGGCTGAGCCCGGTGATGCGCAGGTTGTGCCGGCCGGGCGCCAGTTCGACCCAGCGGTGCTTGTTGTACTTGAGGGTGCCGATGCTCTGGCCGTCGATCTGCAGGTCCGGATAATCGTAGCGCAGCGGCTTCATCAGGCCGGGCGTGGTGGCCTCGGGGCGATACAGGTATACCACCGCGCGCTGGCTGGTGGAGGGCTGCACCGCCTCGAAATAACCGGGCGAGCTGCAGCCAGTGGCGGAGAACAACAGGGGCAGGGCGAGCAGGCATAAGCGACGACGCATGACGATGATCCTTGTCTGGCGTGGAAACGTTGTCGGGTTATCGCACAGCCGGGCATGGCTTGCCAGTGTGCTAAGGTCGCGCCGGCACAAGGGCACAGGAGCTTCCCATGAAATTCATCCACCAACGCGAACAACTCAACGAAGGCGATCTGGTCATCATCGAGAGCTCACAGCCGTGCAACATCCGCCTGATGTCCGACAGCAGCTTTCGCAGCTTCAAGAATGGTGGTCGCCACACCTATCACGGCGGGGCGTTCGACCGTTTTCCGGCGAAGATCAAGGTGCCCAGCAGCGGCTACTGGAACATCACGCTGGATACCGTAACCCGTCGCGCCATCAGCGTGACGCGCAAGCCGAGCATGCAGTACAGCATCAAGATCGTGCGCCGCAGCGGCGCTTAGTAAGGCAGGCTGTGCGCGGTATTTACCGCGCACAGTGAACGACCCCGCAGCGGGGCCGCGACGGGTCAGAAGCGCCAGGTCGCCTGGGCGGAGAGGGCGTGACCGTTGTTGTTGTAGTCGGCGTTGTAGGTGCCTTTGCCAAATTCCTCTTTATGGATGCTGACCTGCTCTTCCTGCAGGTAGACATAGGCCAGGTCGAGAGTCAGGTTCGGCTGGCTGGCCGGGGTATAGCCGGCGCCCAGTGCCCATACATAGCGATCGCCGCTGGGGATGCGCTGCGAGCGGTTGGTGTTGTTGCTCGGCGTCGGGTCGAACGCCACGCCG
>CALMID010000170.1 GCA_937863915.1 uncultured Pseudomonas sp. | reverse complement strand
CCCACCACCTCGCCGTCATCGTTTTCCATGACGAACAGGTAATCGGCATCGGCGCGCTCGGCCTCGCCGCTGAAGGCCTTCTCGGCCCAGCGGACACGATGGGACAGGCGCTCCTCGTTGGCCGGCAGGGTAGTCAGGCCGGTGCCGGTGCTCTGCGCCAGGGCCATCAGTGCCGGCAGGTCGCTGCTGCGCACGGGACGAACAATCATAGTGCCTCCAGGCTTTCAGGGCCGTCGCCACAGGCGCTCGGCCAGCATGCCGCAGGGTGCCGCCACTCGGCGGCGCCCGGTTGATCGATCAGAGGGCGACCAGGCGCACCGTGGCGCCCTCACCCACACCCAGGGCCTCGGCGGCTTCTGCCGAGAGGGTCACCGGCTTGCCGGGCACCCAGTCGAGGTCGGCAACGATGGCGCGGAAATCCTGCAGCTGGCCGTTGCACACCAGATACTGGCGGCCGCCCTTGCCGGGCTCGCGTTCCTTGCCGGCAGAGACACGCACCGGCACCACACGGCTCTGGCTGATCGAGCGAATGCTGGTCGTGCGCGCATGCAGGGTCGGCCCGCCGTCGAAGATGTCGATGTAGTGGTCGGTCTCGAATCCCTCGCGCATGAGGATGTCGAAGTTGATCTGCGCGCGCGGGTAAACCTGGCCCATGACCTCCTGCGCCTCATCCGGCAGCAGCGGTACGTAGATCGGGTAATGCGGCATCAGCTCGGCGAGGAAGGTACGGCTCTTGAGGCCGCACAGGCGCTCGGCCTCGACGTAACTCATGTCGAAGAAGTTGCGGCCCACGGCATTCCAGAACGGCGACTCGCCCTGCTCGTCGCTATAGCCGACGATCTCCACCACCACCGCATCGGAGAAGCGCTCCGGATGGCTGGCGAGAAACAGCAGGCGGCCGCGCGAATTGAGCTCGGCGTAGGGCGTCTGCACCAGCTCGGGCTGCACGTAGTAGCTGGTCAGCAGGCTGTTGCCGGTCAGGTCATGGCACAGCGAGAGGACGTGAATCTTGTTGTGGATGCCCAGCGAGCGCGAGGCATGCACGAAGGTTTCGTTGCGAAAGCTGTAGAAGGGTTCGGAGTAGCCGGCCGAGGCCACCACTCCTGAGCAGCCGACCAGACGCCCGCTTTCGCTGTCTTCAAGGACGAAGAAATAGCTTTCCTCGCCGTTGAAACTGACCTCGGCGCCAAACGAGGCTTCCGAGGCCTGGATCTTCTCCTGCAGACGCTGCTGGTCGTCCGGCAGGGAAGTGACACCAATCGGGCTATCCGCCGCCAGGCGCTGTACCTCGGCGAGATCGGACAATTGCGCAGGGCGCATCACCAGCATGGTGTCACTCCTTCTTGTAAAAACTCCGGCAAACCTGGGCTTGCCAGAGAAAACCGGGGGATGAGGGTCACCCCGGTACGCATGGAATCGTCAGGTCGCGAGCCATGGCACGCGACCGCCCGTCATGCCGTCAATTGACGCACGGCACGTTCGAAACGCTTGAGGCCTTCATCGATATCGGCGTCTTCGACCACCAGGCTCGGGGCAAAACGCACCACATCCGGGCTGGCCTGCAGCACCATCACGCCTTCTGCGGCCGCGGCATCCAGTACCGCCTTGGCCTTGCCTTTCCAGGCATCGCTGAGCACGCAACCGAGCAGCAGGCCCAGGCCACGCACTTCGCTGAACAAGCCGGTGGCCTGACCGATGGCTAGCAGACGCGAACGGAACTGCTCACTCTTGGCATTCACACCGGCCAGCACCTCGGGGGTGTTGACGATGTCGATCACCGCTTCGCCCACCGCGCAGGCCAGCGGATTGCCGCCGTAGGTGGTGCCGTGGGTGCCGACTGCCAAGTGTTTGGCAATTGCGTCTGTGGTCAGCATGGCGCCGATCGGGAAGCCACCGCCCAGGCTCTTGGCACTGGAGAGGATGTCCGGAGTCACGCCGTAATGCTGGTAGGCATACAGGTGGCCGCTGCGGCCCATGCCGGTCTGCACTTCGTCGAAGATCAGCAGGGCGTTGTGCTGGTTGCACAGTTCGCGGGCGCCTTCCAGATAGGCCTGCTCGGCCGGCAGTACACCGCCCTCGCCCTGCACCGGCTCCAGAATGACGGCGCAGGTCTTGTCCGAAATGGCCGCCTTCAGCGCGTCCAGATCGTTGTACGGAATGTGCGTGATACCGGCGATCTTCGGGCCGAAGCCGTCGGAATACTTGGGCTGACCACCGACGTTCACGGTAAACAGGGTACGGCCGTGGAAGCTGTTCAGCGCCGCGATGATTTCGTACTTGTCTTTACCGAACTCTTCGCAGGCATAACGACGCGCCAGTTTCAGTGCCGCTTCGTTGGCCTCG
>CALMID010000169.1 GCA_937863915.1 uncultured Pseudomonas sp. | reverse complement strand
GCCGAATAGCCCAGCTCGGCCAGCACCTGATCGGTGTGCGCGCCGACCTTCACGCCGATGTGCCGTGGCGCATCGAGCCCCCCGGAGAATTTGATCGGGCAGGCGATCTGCCGCTGCGGCGCGGCGCCCTCGCGCGGCACCTCGGTGACCAGCTCCCGTGCCTGGAGCTGCGGATGCTCGACCGCCTCGGCCAGGTTCAGCATCGGCTCGACGCAGGCATCCAGCGCGGCGAAGACCTCACGCCAGTCGGCGAAATCGCGCATCTCGAATTCCATCTGGATCTCACGCTTGAGCGCCTGCTGGTCCTCGGGCTTCATCGACAGCCCGCGGGCGGCCAGCTCCGGGCGACCGATGGCGGCGCAGAACTGCTGCATGAACTGCGGCTCCAGGCTGCCCACCGAGAACCAGCGACCGTCGCGGGTGCGGTAGTAGTCGTAGAAGCTGCCACCATTGAGCGCCTGGTTCTCCATCGCAGGCTCCACGCCGCAGGCGAGATAACCGGCGCCGGACATGGCATGCAGGCTGAAGGCACAGTCGGTCATGCTGATATCGACCTGCTGCCCCTGCCCCGTCACCTGGCGCTGCACCACGGCCGCCAGCAGGCCGATCACCCCGTGCAGCGAACCACCGGCGATATCGGCAGCCTGAATGCCCAGCGGCAGCGGCCCGGTGTCGCGCCGGCCGGTGTAGCTGGCCAGTCCTGCCAGGGCCAGGTAGTTGATGTCGTGCCCGGCGCGGTCCTTGTAGGGGCCGGTCTGGCCGTAGCCGGTGATCGACACATAGATCAGCTTCGGGTTGATCGCCTTGAGCGCCTCATAGCCCACGCCGAGCTTGTCCATCACGCCGGGGCGGAACTGCTCCAGCACGATGTCGTAGTCCTGCACCAGCTGCTTGACCAGTTCCACCGCCTCGGGCTTTTTCAGGTCCAGGGCGATGCCGCGCTTATTGCGGTTGAGGTAGGCATGGCTGGCCGACACGCCCTGATCGTGGGGCGGCAGCACGCGCACCAGGTCCATGCGCGACGGCGACTCGACGCGCAGTACCTCGGCGCCCATGTCGGCCAGCAGCAGCGAGGCAAACGGCCCCGGCAGCAGGGTGGAGAAATCCAGCACTTTCAGCGAAGACAACGGACCGGACATAGCGGCTCCTCAATACAGTTCAACGTGCGGCGCGGAGCAGGCCCGCGCCGGCATCAGCATCATTCCCACAAGCATCACTCCCACAGCAGCGGCTGGTGCGCCGGCAACCGTTCGACCAGCTCGGCGTAGCGCGCCTCCAGCACATTGCGGCGAATCTTCATGGTCGGCGTCATGCAGCCGTTGTCCACCGTCCATGGCTCGCGCACCAGCACGAAATGGCTGATCCGCTCGTGCGGCTCCAGGCGGCTGTTGAGCACGGCCAGGTGCGTCTGCAGATCCGCAGCCACCTGTTCCCGGGGTTGCTGGCGCGCCGCCGGGGACAGCTCGATCAGCGCCAGCGGCTGGTCGAGGTTGCTGCCCATCAGGCAGACCTGCTCGACCCACTGGCACTTGGCGATCTCACCCTCGATGGGCGCCGGCGCCACGTACTTGCCCTTGCTGGTCTTGAAGATGTCCTTGACCCGCCCGGTGATGCGCAGGTAACCGTCGCCATCCAGCGCGCCCTTGTCACCGGTGTGCAGCCAGCCATCGCGCAGCGTCTCGGCGGTCTTCTCCGGGTCGCGGTAATAGCCCTGCATCAGGGTCTGGCTGCGCAGCAGAATCTCGCCGTCCTCGGCAATGCGCACCTCAAGGTTCGGCATCGGCCGACCGACGCTGCCCAGGCGCACCTGCCCCGGCCGGTTGAAGCAGCCATAGGCGAAGTGCTCGGTCATGCCGTAGCCCTCGCAGAGGGTCAGGCCGATGCGCCGGTACCACTCCAGCAGTCCGGTGGAGATGGCCGCCGCGCCGGATACCAGAATGCGAGCACGGTCCAGCCCAAGGCCCTGACGAATCTTGCGCGCCACCAGCCGGCCGAGCAGCGGAATGCGCAGCAGGCGATCCAGCCTGGCCTGCGGCATCTTCTCCAGCACGCCCTGCTGGAAGCGCGTCCACAAGCGCGGCACCGAGAAAAACACCGTTGGGCGGACGTGCCGCAGGTCGCTGGCGAAGGTCTCCAGCGACTCGACGAAGGCCACCGGCGCGCCGCTGTACAGGCTGTTGAACTGCACCAGAAAACGCTCGGCGGCATGCGACAGCGGCAGGTAGGAGAAGAACTGATCACGCGGCCCGATGCCCAGCTCGCTGGTGGCCCAGGCGCCCGAACGGGCCATGGCGCCGGCCGAAAGCATCACGCCCTTGGGCGCGCCGGTGGTGCCGGAGGTGTAGAGAATCGACAGCAGCTCGTCGGCCTGCTGTTCGCGGGTGCCGGCCAGCGGTTCGTGCCGGGCCAGCAGGCTGTGCCAGTCGTGCGCCGTGGGCATGGTCGGATAGGGCATGGCGATGCGCGTGATGTGCGGGGCGATCCCGGTCGCGAGCTTGTCCGGCTCGTCCAGCTTGCCGACCAGGATCACCTTGCAGTCGGCATGCTCCAGCACATAGGCGATCTGCTCGGGCGCCTGCAGCGGATAGAGCGGCACGCTGATCAGGCCGGCAAGCTGGATGGCCAGATCACTGATGAACCATTCGGCGCAGTTCTTCGCCAGCAGCGCCACTCGGTCTCCCGGCGCGCAGCCCAGCGCCAGCAAAGCACTGGCCAGGCGGCGGGCCTGGTCGTCGACCTGACGCCAGGTAAAGTCGTGCCACACACCCGCCACCGGCTGGCGCAGCCAGACGGCATCGGGTTGTTGCTGCAGCCAGTGATTGAAACGTTGCAAAGGCAGTTGATCGGTCATCGCGGCGCTCTTGTTGTTATTGGGCCTGGTGGTATTCGATCCGGGCGCGCCATGCGTAACGCATGGCGGCCAACCGGAGCTTACCGGCTCAGAGCTTCATCCCGCGACTGATGATCTCCTTCATGATCTCCGAGGTGCCGGCGAAGATGCGCTGGATGCGCGCGTTCGCGTACATCTTGCAGATCGGGTATTCCCACATGTAGCCCCAGCCGCCGTGCAGCTGCACGCCTTCGTCGACCACCTTGCACAGCAGCTCGGTGGTGAACAGCTTGGCCTCGGCGGCCACCTCGGGGGTGAGCTTCTTCTGGTTGTGGTCCATCACGCAGCGGTCGGTGAACACCTGAGCAACGTCCACCTGGGTACGCATTTCGGCCAGCTTGAAGCGGGTGTTCTGGAAGTGCGACACCGGACGACCGAACGCCTGGCGCTCCTTCACGTAATCGATGGTGGTCTGCAGGGCCGCCTCGGCGCCGGCGACCGCGCCGCAGGCGTTGGTCAGGCGCTCCTGGGCCAGCATGTTCATCAGGTAGAAGAAACCGCCCTTGGCATCGCCCAGCAGGTTGGCCTTGGGCACCTTCACATTGTTGAAGAACAGCTCGGCGGTGTCCTGGCTGTGCATGCCCAGCTTCTTCAGCTTCTTGCCGCGCTCGAAGCCTTCCATGCCGCGCTCAACCAGAAACAGACCCATGGCGTGCTTGTTGGACGGATCGGTCTTGGCCGCGACTATCACCACGTCGGCCAGGTAACCATTGGAGATGAACACCTTGGAGCCGTTCAGCTCCCAGTGGTCGCCCTTGTCCACCGCCGTGGTGCGCATGCCGGCCAGATCGGAGCCTGCGCCTGGCTCGGTCATGGCCACGGCAAGGATGATCTCGCCACGGATGATGCCCGGCATCAGGCGGGCCTTCTGCTCGGCATTGCCGTACTCGGCGATATAGGGGCCGCACAGGGCCGAGTGCAGCGGAATCATGAAACCGGCTTCGTTGATGCGCGCCAGTTCCTCGCACATGATCTGCTCGTAGCGAAAATCCTTCAGGCCCAGACCGCCGTATTCCTCCTCGGCCCAGGGCAGCAGGAAGCCCTGCTCGCCAGCCTTGAGCCAGACCTCGCGGCTGACCATGCCGGCCTCTTCCCAGGCCTCCTGATGCGGCACCACTTCCTTGTGCAGGAAGGCGCGGAAGGACTCGCGGAACATGTTGTGTTCGGTTTCGAAATGATTGCGCTGCATGCTGCATCTCCGTGCAGGTGAGAAGGTCCGGGCCAAAGCCCCGAGGTCGTGGCGCAGAGTAGGCGCCGCCCTCCCCGCCCCTCAATGACCCATGCGCTCAGGGCGATTGACGCTTTCGTTCAGCCCCAGGCAACGTCAACCATTGACCGCCATTGCGCGAAGAACCTGTTAAAAAGACCAAGCACCGGCAGATCATGCGGACGCATGATGTGGCCAGCAAAATGCCAGTCAGGCAGGTGTTTTTTTCGACAGACTGCTAGGCTCAACCGCATAACAAAGCGTTGCCTTATGCTGTAACGCAATTTCACTGCTCGTCATGGAAAGCGCATGCCCGACCCGACCCACACCGCAGCCTCTGCCCCCTCACTGCCTCCGCTGTCAACCGGCGCCGGTTTGCTGCTGGCCGGCCTGACCCTGCTGTTGCTGGCCATCTGGCTGCTGCCGGAAAGCAGCGCGCTGAAGCAGAGCGCGGTCTGGTTCCCCACCTGGGTGCACAGCACCACGGAACTGGTGGCGGTGGTGGTCGCCATCCTGGTGTTCAGCGTCACCTGGCACAGCTACCGCGCCGAACAGGCCGGCAACCTCACCGTGCTGGCCTGCGGCTATCTGGCCGTGGGTCTGCTGGACAGCGCACACCTGCTGTCCTATCGCGGCATGCCGGACTTCATCACCCCGGCCAGCCCGGAAAAGGCCATCGACTTCTGGCTGGCCGCGCGCCTGATCGCGGCGCTCAGCCTGCTGATCGTGTCCCTGCGCCACTGGCAGCCGCTGCGCCAGGCCAGCAGTCGCCCTCTGCTGCTCGGCGGCGCTCTCGCCCTGGTCGGGCTGATCGTCTACCTGCGCCTGTGGCACCCGCAGGTTTTCCCGCGCACCTTCATCGAAGGCCAGCGCCTGACGGCGGTGAAGATCGCCACCGAGTGGCTGATCATCGGCCTGCTGATCTGCGCCGCGCTGGCCCTCAGCCTGCGCCATCATCGCCGTCCGTTCGACGTCCAGACCCTGCTGCTGGCTGTCGGCATCTCGATCCTCTCGGAACTGTGCTTCACCGCCTACCGCAACGTGCACGACATCTACAGCCTGATCGGCCACCTCTATAAAGTGCTGGCCTACCTGCTGATCTACCGCGTGGTGTTCGTCTCCAGCGTCGAGGAACCCTACCGCCGGCTGGCCGCCGAAATCAGCGAGCGTCACGCCGCCGAAGCCAAGGCCGAAACCCTGGCCTTCTACGACACCCTCACCGGCCTGCCCAACCTGGAACTGCTGCGCGACCGCACCGAACAGGCCCTGGCCGCCAGCCAGCGCAGCGGCAAAGCCGTGGCGATGCTGATCATGGACGTCGATGGCTTCAAGACCATCAACGATTCGCTCGGCCACTCCTATGGCGACGAACTGCTGCGTTCCATCGCCGCCCGCCTGCACGCGCTGCTGCGCAGCAACGACACCCTGTGCCGGCAGAGCGGCGACGAGTTCGCCATCCTCCTG
>CALMID010000168.1 GCA_937863915.1 uncultured Pseudomonas sp. | reverse complement strand
ACATCTGCCCCACCAAGGCCTTCGTCGCCCCCTACGTGCTGGACGCCCGGCGCTGTATTTCCTACCTGACCATCGAACTCAAGGGCGCGATCCCCGAGGACCTGCGCCCGCTGATCGGCAACCGCGTGTTCGGCTGCGACGACTGCCAGATCGTCTGCCCGTGGAACCGCTTTGCCCGGCCCAGCGAACAGGGCGACTTCCAGCCCCGGCATCAGTTGGACAGTACCGAGCTGGCCAGCCTGTTCCACTGGAGCGAGGAGGAGTTTCTCAGCCGCACCGAGGGCTCGCCGCTGCGCCGCGCCGGCTACGAACGCTGGCTGCGCAACCTGGCGGTCGGCCTGGGCAACGCACCGAGCAGCATTGCGGTCATCGAAGCCCTGGAACTGCGCCGAGACCACCCGTCCGAGCTGGTCCGCGAGCATGTGCGTTGGGCCCTGGCCAGGCACGGTCGCTGAGCCAGAAATGACAAAAGCCCGCGGCAGGCGGGCTTTGAGTCACAACGTCAGACTTTCAGCAGATGCTGCCGGTAGTGGCGAAGCTCGGCGATCGACTCGCGGATATCGTCCAGCGCCTGGTGCGTGCCCTTCTTCTGGAAGCTCTCCTTGACCTGCGGCGCCCAGCGCTCGGCGAGAATCTTCAGGGTCGAGACATCCAGGTAGCGGTAATGGAAGAAGGCCTCCAGCTGCGGCATATGCCGATAGAGGAAGCGGCGATCCTGGCCGATGCTGTTGCCGCAGATCGGCGATTTGCCGGCCGGCACCCACTGCTCCAGAAAGGCAATGGTCATCGCCTCGGCCTGGGCGCTGTCGATGGTGCTTTCACGCACGCGCTGGGTCAGGCCACTTTCGCCATGGGTGCGGGTGTTCCACTCATCCATGCCGGCCAGCACGGCATCGCCGTGATGCACAGCCAGCACCGGCCCCTCGGCCAGGACATTGAGGTCGCTATCGGTGACGATGGTGGCGATCTCGATGATCACGTCGTTATCCGGGTCCAGGCCCGTCATTTCCAGGTCGATCCAGATCAGGTTCTGCGCATTCTGCATGGGGCTCACTCCTCGTATCAGTCGATCAGTTTAACAGCCGCTCAGCGCTGCCAGAGCAGCAGACACGAACGGCGCCAGTCATGCAGCTCGATCACCCGCTGCGCCGGCACCCCGGGAATGGCGAAGGTATTGCTGATCAGGCGACTGCCGGGGCGCATTTCCGCCTGCACCTTCTGCCACAAACGCGGCATGGGCGCCGGCGACAGGAAGCAATACGCCACATCGTAGTCGCCCAGCGGCTCGTCCCACAGGCTGCGGTAATACACCCGGCAATTGGCTCGCCCCAGGCAGCGCAGCCAGGCCAACAGAAACACCAGTGGCGCCGTTTCGACGCCGACGAACTGCCCCTGTGGATAGCGTTCGGCAAGCCGGCAGAGCGTACCGGCAAGGCCGCAACCCAGATCGACCAGACGCAAGGTCGGTGGCAGATCGGCCAGCAGCCCCTGCAGCTCGCGCTCGGTGCGCCGCCCGGTGAGATACAGCGGCACCCGCTCGCCCAGGCTGTTCCAGTTGAACAGCAGCACCAGCAACAGCGCCGCCAGCAGCCAGCCGGGCGTGACCTGCCAGTGCGCCGCCAGCCACAAGCCGGGCACGAACAACAGATGAATCAGCCACCACCAGCTCGCCTGCCCGCAGCGCCAGCTGAGCAGCGCCGCCAGAGTCCCCTGCAAGCCGATCAGTACAACCAGAGGCACTGCCAAGCCAGCCAGCAACAGACCTCGATGCAGCAGCAGCACCGCACAAACCGCCAGCAGCTGCAGCAGCAGCGCCAGCAGGGCCGGGCGCCGCCCCATACGCTGTAGAAAAGACTCAGCCATGACTGTCCTCGTTTCAGATCGCAGCAGTGTAACCAAGCCGGACGCGGCTGAAAGCCTGAGGCAGACACGCCCATGCTAAACTCGCGGCGACTTCATACCCGGGACCATCATGGCCAAACGTCACCTCAGCCGTCGGCAAAACTGGCGCATCGAGAAAATCCAGGAAGAACGCGCCGCCCGCGCCGCCAAGCGCGAGTCGCGCATGCTGGACGAACTGGAAGGCGGCGACCTCGGACCCGAGCAGACCGGCCTGGTGATTGCCCACTTCGGCGTACAGGTCGAGGTCGAGGCACTGGATGGCGAGCAGAGCGGCGGCGTCTTCCGCTGCCACCTGCGCGCCAACCTGCCCCCCTTGGTGACCGGCGACCGCGTGGTATGGCGCTCGGGCAACCAGGGCCACGGCGTGATCGTCGCCCAGCTGCCCCGCCACTCCGAACTGTGCCGCCCGGACAGCCGCGGCCAGCTCAAACCAGTGGCGGCCAACGTCGACCAGATCATCATCGTTTTCGCGCCCCTGCCGGAACCGCACGCCAACCTGATCGACCGCTACCTGATCGCCGCCGAGCACGCCGGCATCCGTCCGCTGCTGCTGCTCAACAAGGCCGACCTGATCGATGAGCAGAACAGCGTGTTTCTCGACAACCTGCTGAGCACCTACCGCCAGCTGGACTACCCACTGCTGGAAGTCTCGGCCCACGACGGCACGGCCATGGACCAACTGGCCGACCGTCTGGACGGGCGCATCAGCGTGTTTGTCGGCCAGTCCGGTGTGGGCAAGTCATCGCTGATCAACAGCCTGCTGCCGGGAGTCGATACCCGCGTCGGCGCGCTGTCCGAGGTGACCGGCAAGGGCACTCACACCACCACCACGGCGCGTCTGTTCCACTTCCCGCGCGGCGGCGACCTGATCGACTCGCCGGGCATCCGCGAATTCGGCCTCGGCCATGTCAGCCGCAGCGACGTGGAGGATGGTTTCATCGAGTTTCGCGAGCTGTTCGGCCATTGCCGCTTCCGCGACTGCAAGCACGACCGCGAGCCCGGTTGCGCACTGCTGCAGGCGCTGGAAGACGGCCGCATCCAGCCGCAGCGCATGGCCAGCTACCGGCACATTCTGGCAAGCCTGCCGGAAACGGAATACTGAAACCCGGGATCGGGGCTGCCGCTAGGCGCCCCAGAGAAAAAGACTGACGCCCGCTACTCGCTCGGCTGATCGAACTGCAGGGCGCCGTCTTCGAATATGTTGAGCTTGTCCTGCACCTCGCCGGCCCCCAGCGGCTCGCCGGGCGCCGGGCTGGCGGCCGGAGCAGCGTCACCCGCAGGCGCATCGCCAGCAGGAGCGGCCGGATCAACAGCCTCGGTCTCCTGGCCATCCTGCCCTTCCAGACGGCGCTGCGCCTTTTTGGTCAGCACGATGATGTCGATGCGTCGATTGACCGGATTGAACGGATCCTCGCGGTCAAACAGCGCCGAAGAGGCATAACCCACCACGCGGGCGATCTGCGTGTCCGGCAGGCCACCAAACACCAGCACACGACGCGCGGCATTGGCCCGATTGGCCGACAGTTCCCAGTTGGTGAACTCGGCGCCATCGGCAAAAGGCTTGGCATCGGTGTGCCCGCTGACGCTGACATTGTTCGGCACCGCCTTGATCACCTCGGACATGGCCAGCAGGATGTCCTCGAAATAAGGCTCCAGCTGTGCACTACCCAGGCGGAACATGGGGCGATTCTCTGCATCCATGATCTGGATACGCAGGCCATCCTGGGTGATCTCGAACAGGATCTGATCCTTGAACTTCTTCAGTTCCTGGTTTTCTTCAACCTTGTTCTGCAGTTCCTGCAGGAGCATCTCCAGACGCTCGCGCTCGACCTTCTCGGCCACACTCTCGGCCAGCTCTTCGTCGATTTTGCCCTCGCCCTTATTGCCCTCGTCCGACTGCGGGTTGTTGTGAATCTCGTCCGAGCTGGGCTGCCCCTGGATTTCCGGATTGAGGGTGCGATCAGGCGCCACCGTGGGCGTACCGCCCAGGTCGATGACATAGGGGCTGGCACTTTCGGTAAAGCCGATGGGGTCCTGGAAGTAGCCGGAAATGGCCTTTTTCTGTTCGGGCGTGGCCGACGACATCAGCCACATCACCAGGAAGAAGGCCATCATCGCCGTGGCGAAGTCGGCAAAGGCAATCTTCCAGGCGCCGCCGTGATGGCCAGCAGCGCTCTTCTTGCCCCGCTTGACGATGATGGGCTGATTATTTTCCATGAGTCAGCCTTAGCCGCCGCGCATCGCCTGTTCCAGCTCGCTGAAGCTCGGGCGGTGTGCAGGCAGCAACACCTTGCGCCCGAACTCCACGGCCAGGGTCGGCGGCATACCCGATGCAGAAGCCACCAGGGTGGCCTTGATGGCTGCATACAGGTTCATTTCTTCCTTGGCATCGTGTTCCAGTGCAGCCGACAGCGGCGCAAAGAAGCCATAGGAAGCGAGAATCCCGAGGAAGGTCCCGACCAGGGCGGTACCGACCTTTTCACCGATCTGCGCGTTACTGGCCGAAGCCAGAATCGACATGGTGATCACGATACCCAGCACAGCCGCCACGATACCCATCGCCGGCATGCCGTCGGCCACCTTGGCCACCGCATGGGCCGGGTGCTCCAGCTCTTCCTTGAGGCTCTCCAGTTCCTGATCGAACAGGCCTTCGAGCTCGTGCGGCGCCATGTTGCCGGAGGACATGATGCGCAGGTAGTCGCAGATGAAGGCGGTCATGTGCGCATCGGCCAGTACGGTCGGGTACTTGCTGAAAATCGGGCTGGAGGCAGGCTCCTCCACATCGGCCTCGATGGCCATCATGCCTTCACGACGACTCTTGTTGAGAATCTCGTAAAGCATCTTCAGCACATCGAGGTAAAAGCTGTGCGTGAAGCGCGTGCTGAACATCTTCAGCGACTTCTTGAACACATGCATGAAGGTGCTGCCAGGGTTGGCCTGGAGGAATTGGAAAGCCTGATGGACACGGCGGAGGATATCATCGCCCGGCCGGATGCCTATGCCGACGCCTGCCGTCGGAAAAAGCTGGCGACGCTGTTCTACGAGCCCAGCACCCGCACGCGGCTGAGCTTC
>CALMID010000167.1 GCA_937863915.1 uncultured Pseudomonas sp. | reverse complement strand
TGTTAAAGCGAATCTTCATCGAAAGTCCCAGGGTCTGTTGCCGTTGCCTAGCGCGGATAGTCCTGCCAGTCCTGCCAGTCGATACCGCTGATCCCGGCGGCTGACAGCTCGGGCTGCCAGGCCGAGACCTGTGTTTTCAGTTGCGCGGCGCTGGCGTCTTTCCAGCTCAGGTTGCCCTGCAGCTTGCGTTCGACGCTCTGCGCCAGGCGAAAGCGCAGCTGCGGCCAGCGCGCGGCGATGGCCGTGGCCGCGGCTGCACTGCGCCGTGGATCACGTTGGTAAATCATCAGGCTGATCTGTTCGACCGGTTCCAGAGCACAGGGTACGCAGGGCGCATCGGCCACGGGCGCCTCGAACCAGCGAGGGTGACTGGAGATCGCCAGCGGCCAGGGACTGTGCCGGGTCGCCGCCGTCAGGGTATCCAGCCACTGCCGCAGGCGCTCCGGCGGCACCGGCCAACCCAGCTGCTCGACCTCCAGATCCAGATGCAGGCCGGCAAACGGCAGCTGGCGGTAGCGCTCAAGCAGACGCAACAGCTCTGGACGGCCCTGCGGCGTAATCCAGCTCGGCTCGCCAAGCAGCAGGCTGACCTGCAGCCCCAGGGGCTCTGCCGCCTGCAGCAGGGCCTTGAGCGCCGCTACGCTGCCGTCTTCGGCGCGCACCTGGGCCGCGCTGAGGCCGACATACAGCTGACGCAGGCCGCTGCGTTGCAGGCGCTGCAGTTCGCTGGCACGTCGCTGTGGATCGAGCAGGGCGTGGCTGTCCCAGATATACACGCCCTGGCTCCAGGCGCTCACGCCGACGTCCGCTGCGGATGGCCAGTGCAGACGGCCATCACCCAGCAAGGGTTCCAGTTCGGCCTGATCGTCCAGCAGCAGACGCAGCTCCGCCTCGCGCAGCCAGGCTGCATGCCAGGCCTGGATGCGCCCGAGCAGCGCGGCCTGATAGCCCTGCTCGGCCTCCAGCAGCGCCAACAAGCCTTCCTCGCCTTCGACCGCGCGCCGTGCCTGGCGCTCGTGCCACAGCTGCTCGGCCTGCTGCACGCGCTCCAGACTGTCCTGCAGCGCGTCGAGGCTCTGCCGGTAGGCTCGTAGCCCCTTGAGCACACTGAACTGCAACTGCTGGCGCTCGGCGGCCAGAGCCTGCTGCGCCGCCTGGTAGTTGGCCTCGCCCAGACGCTGGCGGGCCTGATCGGCACCGAGCAGGTCGAAGGGCATGGCAAAGGCCAGACTGGCCACCAGACCATCACCATTACGCCGGTAGTCGTTACGGTCCTGCAGTGACTGGGCCAAGCTGAAGCTGGAGTCGACGTTGTCGTACCAGCGACTGCCGCGCTGCTCGTCGGCCAGTTGCAGGGCCTGCTCGCGCTGGCTCAGGCGCGGATGGCGGATCAGCGCGCCTTGCCAGGCCTGCAGACCCTGCGGCTGACTGGGCAACGCTTCGGCGCGTGCCGTGCCTGCGGCGGGCAGAGGCACCAGCAGCGCCAGCATGCTCTGCGCCTCGGCCTGCTGCCCCGTGCTGTCGCGGCACTGACGCTGCAAGGCCCGCCAGGCATGTTGCTGCCGAGGTGCGCAGCCAGCCGGCACGCCAGCGGGCATCCAGACTGGCCTGAGCTTCGCCAGCGCGCGCCTGCAGTTGGCCACACCACTGTTGCACGGCCTGCGCCGCCCACCAGTCGGCATAGGCGCCGCGCAGCAGCAGGCGCTGTTCGGCCTTTTGCAGGGCCAGCTGCAGCTGTTGCTGCTGCACCACCGAACGGCTGCGATTGACCGCCTCGACCTGACGTTTGAGGCTGCCCAGCAACGGGTAGCGCAGGCCGAGCTGATAGTCCTGGCCGACGTAATCGTCATAGGTTTCGGCCGGGCCATTGGTATCGAGGTCACGGTAGTCTCCGGTACTGGCGCTGCCGAACAGGCTCCAGCCCTGCTCTGCCTCGCGCAGGGCCTGCTCGGCCTGCGCCGCCTGCAGTTGCTGCGCGGCCTGCTGCAGCGCCGGCCCCTCGTCAAGGCGTTGCAGCAACTGCGCCAGCGTTATCTCCTGCGCCGCCAGGGGCAGGCTCAGAAAAACCAGACTCGTCAGCCAGACAACCCGCATCTCAGAACCTCGTTGCCTTCTTGATGACCCACCAGGGCGCCATGCTGGTTTCCTCGTGACCACGACGGAGCAGCTCGTTGAGCATCGCCACCGCACTCCAGCAACGCATGATGAACATGAACAATGGAAAAATTGGCACCAGCACCGCCACGCGCACATCCTGCCGAGGGCGCTCGGAGATCAGCCCGAGCATGCACAAATAGAGCAGCACGGAGATCAACAGGTACAGCAGGTAGACCAGGGCGCCCAGCAGGGCCAGGGTCTGCCAGGGCAGCACCAGCAGGGCGAACAGGCTGTAGCCGAGAATGATGAACGGCAGCACCAGCTGGAAGAAGAAGCCACTGATCAGGGTCATGATGAAATTGCCCCAGCCCATCAGGCGCGGCGTGATGCTGGCCGGGTGCTTGCGCACATAGAGAAACAGCAGGTCGCCATCCCAGCGCAGGCGCTGCATGAGGAACTGGCGAAAGGTCACCGGGGCATCGGTATGGCCGATGGCCTCCGGCTCGAAGGGAATGCGCAGGTTGCGGTAGCGGCCGAAGTAGCTCTTGATGCGCAGGGTGATATCCAGGTCTTCGGCGGTGTGGGTATCCCAGCCGCCGGCACGCTCGATGAAGCTGCGGCGGAACGCGCCGAACGCACCGCAGACATTGTTGCCCAGGTTCCATTCGCTGAGGCCGATCTTC
>CALMID010000166.1 GCA_937863915.1 uncultured Pseudomonas sp. | reverse complement strand
GGCGGGGTCTACCTGATCATCGACGGGCAGATGAGTGTCGGCGCCCTGGTTGCCTGCTACATGCTCGGCAGCCGGGTCATGGCGCCGCTGGGACAGATCGCCAGCCTGATCACACGCTATCAGCAGGCGCGGCTGACCATGACCAGCACCGATGCACTGATGGCCCTGCCCCAGGAACGCAACACCGAGCAAAGGCCGCTGGAGCGCACGCGCCTGCATGGCGCCATCGATGCCCGCCAGTTGAGCTTTCGCTACCCGGGACAAAGCAGCAACGCCCTGCAAAACGTCAATCTGCATATCAAGCCAGGCGAGCGCATCGGCATCATCGGCCGCAGCGGCTCGGGCAAAAGCACCCTGGCGCGCCTGCTGATGAACTACTACAACCCCGACGAAGGCCAGCTGCTGGTCGACGGTCTGGATCTGCGCCAACTGGACGTTGCCGATCTGCGTCACCAGATCGGTTATGTCGCCCATGACCTGCCGCTGCTCTCCGGCAGCCTGCGAGACAACCTGACCCTCGGTGCCCACTACGTTAGCGACGAACACATGCTCGAAGTCGCCACTATCACGGGCGTGACCGAACTGGCCCGCCAGCACCCGCAAGGTTTCGACCGCCCCGTGGGTGAGCGTGGCCAACTGCTCTCCGGCGGCCAGCGGCAGATGGTGCTGCTGGCCCGCGCCCTGCTCCTCGATCCCCCGATCCTGCTGCTGGACGAACCCACCAGCTCGATGGACAACACCAGTGAGGACGCCCTGCGCCAGCGTCTGGTGGAGTGGTCGAAAGGCAAGACCCTGCTGCTGATTACCCATCGGGCCTCAATGCTGGCCCTGGTTGATCGCCTGGTGGTGCTGGACAACGGACATGTGGTGGCCGACGGTCCGAAGGAAGCGGTGATCGATGCTCTGCGCAAAGGCCGGGTCGGCCCGGCGCTGGGGTAGGAACAGAACATGCCCAAGAAGCAAGACGAAATCGGCTATCGCGAGCGCATGCTGCAGGCCAGAAAGGACACCGAGTTCATGCCCGAAGTCGAGGGCACCATTCTCGAGGACAGCCCCTGGGCGGCGCGCTTCACCGTGTGGGTAGTCTGCGCCCTGCTGCTGGTCGCCCTGCTGTGGGCCAAGTTTGCCGTGCTTGATGAGGTCACGACCGGCGAGGGCAAGGCGATTCCATCGAGCAAGGTACAGACCATCCAGAACCTCGAAGGCGGTATCGTTGCCGAAATCTTCATCCGCGAAGGCCAGGTGGTGAACAAGGGCGATACCCTGCTGCGCCTGGACGACACCCGCTTCCTCTCCAACCAGGGCGAAACCGAAGCCGATCGGCTGGCCCTGATTGCCCGCGTCGAACGTCTGTCCGCAGAAGCCGAAGGTCGTCCGGTGCAGCTGCCCGACGAGATCGTCCAGCAGGCACCGCAACTGGTCGAGGATGAGCTGGCCCTTTATCGCTCGCGTCAGCAGCGCCTGTCCAGCGACCTCAAGACCCTCGACGAACAATTGCGGCAGAAGACCCAGGAGCTGGCCGAGTTTAGCTCCAAGGCCGCGCAATACCGCTCCAGCCTCGGCCTGATCCAGCAGGAACTGAACATGTCGCAGCCGCTGGTGCAGACCGGCGCCATATCTCCGGTGGAGATTCTCCGCCTGCGCCGCAGTGCCGTGGAAATGCGCGGTTCGCTGGACGCCCCCACCCTGGCCATCCCCCGCGCCGAAGCCGCCATCGACGAGATCAAGAGCAAGATGCAGAGCGTCGAACTGGCCTTTCGCGAAGAAGCGCTCAAGGAACTCAATCAGGCCCGTACCGAACTGCAGAAGATCACCGCCACCAGCGTGGCCATCGAGGACCGGGTCAGCCGCACCACCGTGGTATCTCCCGTCCACGGCATCATCAAGCTGCTCAAGGTCAACACCATCGGCGGCGTGGTACAGCCCGGCAGCGACCTGGTGGAAATCGTGCCGCTGGAAGACAGCCTGCTGATCGAAGCCAAGGTGCGTCCACAGGATGTCGCCTTCCTCCACCCTGGGCAGAAGGCCATGGTCAAGTTCAGCGCCTACGACTACACCATCTACGGCGGGCTCAAGGCCAAG
>CALMID010000165.1 GCA_937863915.1 uncultured Pseudomonas sp. | reverse complement strand
CGGGCGAATGGATCGAGCCGCGCGTGGTGCAGACGGTGCTGCAGGCGCTGAGCGACGAGCCGGGCAGCCTGCTGGTCTTCCTTCCCGGCCAGGCGGAGATCCGCCGGGTGGCTGAGCAGCTGGAGGGCAATCTGGCCGGGCGCTCGGACGTGCTGCTCTGTCCGCTGCATGGCGAACTGGATCTCTCTGCCCAGCGCGCGGCCATCGAGCCGGCGCCGGCCGGCCAGCGCAAGGTGGTGCTGGCCACCAATATCGCCGAGACCAGCCTGACCATCGACGGCGTGCGCGTGGTGGTGGATGCGGGCCTGGCGCGGGTGCCGCGTTTCGACCCGGCCAGCGGCATGACCCGCCTGGACACCCAGCGCATCGCCCGTGCCTCGGCCACCCAGCGTGCCGGCCGTGCCGGTCGACTGGAACCTGGGGTGTGCTACCGCTTGTGGTCGCAGAGCCAGCACGATCAGCTGGCCGCCTACGGCGAGGCGGAAATTCTTCAGGCCGACCTCGCCGGGCTGGCCCTGCAGCTGGCGCGCTGGGGCGTCGAACCGGCGGAGCTGGCCTGGCTGGATGTGCCGCCGCCGGCCGCCTTCGCCCAGGCCCGTGACCTGCTGACGCGCCTCGGTGCTTTGGATGAGCGCGGTGTGCTCACGCCCCATGGCCAGGCCATGGCCGAGCTGCCGGCGCATCCACGTATTGCCCATCTGCTGCTGCGCGGCCAGGCGCTGGGGCTGGGGACTCTGGCGGCGGACCTGGCGGCACTGCTGTCCGAGCGCGACATCCTGCGCGGCGCGGGTGCCGATCTGCACAGCCGCATGAGCCTGCTGGCCGGCGAGAGCCGCGCCGCTCGCGGTGCCCAGGTCGGCGTGCAGCGCGCGCGGCAGCTGGCCCGGCAATTCCGCTCCTATCTTCGCGGCAAGGCCGATGAGGCCGTTGCCGACCCCGAACATCCGCGCTGGCTCGGCTGCCTTCTGGCTTTCGCCTATCCGGATCGCATCGCCCGTCAGCGCCGCGCCGGCGGGGCCGAGTACCGCCTGGCCAATGGCCGCGCGGCGCTGTTTGCCGAGGCCGACGCGCTGATGAAGCACGAATGGCTGGTGATCGCCGACCTGGGCAGCCGTCAGGGCCAGCGCGAGGAGCGCATCTATCTGGCCGCCGATCTGGAACCGGCATTGTTCGACGCTGAGCTGGCCGAGCAGGTCCGCGAGCTGGACGTGCTCGACTGGGACGAGCGCGAGGGCGTGCTGCGTGCCGAACGCCAGCGCAAGGTTGGCGAGCTGGTGCTCGACAGCCGGGCCTTGCCGCAACTGGACGAGGCCGCACGTGGCCGCGCGCTGCTCGCTCTGGTGCGGCGCAAGGGCCTGGAGCTGCTGGCCTGGACCCCGGAGCTGCGCCAGTGGCAGGCGCGCATTGCGCTGTTGCGTCGGCTCGATCTGCAGCAGAAGGGCGAGAGCGAATGGCCGGACCTCTCCGATGCGGCGCTGCGCGATTCACTGGAAGACTGGCTGCTGCCGTTTCTGGGCAAGGTCAGCCGGCTCAGCCACTTCGCCAACCTCGATCTGCCGGCCATGCTCTCGACCCTGTTGCCCTGGCCGCTGCCGCAGCGCCTGGACGAGCTGGCGCCGAAGACCCTGAGCGTGCCGTCCGGTTCGCGCATTGCCATCGATTACAGCGAGCAGCCGCCGGTGCTGGCGGTGCGCCTGCAGGAGCTGTTCGGCCTGGCTGAAACGCCGCGCATCGCCGGCGGGCGGCAGAGCGTGCTGCTGCACCTGCTGTCGCCGGCGCGGCGGCCGGTGCAGGTGACTCAGGATCTGGCCAGCTTCTGGGCCAATACCTATGCCGAGGTGAAGAAGGACCTCAAGGGCCGCTACCCCAAGCACTACTGGCCGGACGACCCGCTGATCGCCGAGCCTACGGCGCGGGCCAAACCGCGCAAGTGATCAGAGGCTGAGGTCTTCGCCGGCGTCGCGCAGGGTCTCGTAGGCGCGGTCGAGGTCGTCACGCAGTTGCTGGCTGTTGGGCGCGGCCTTGGAAATGATCAGCTTGATCGGCAGTCGATGCAGGGTGATGTACGGCAGTGGCGCCAGATTGCGTGCCTGCAGTTCACGCTCCACCGGGCTCTGATAATCGATGAAGAAGTCGCCGCGGCGCAGTTTCAGCATGGCCAGGGCCGAGGCATGGCTGCTGGTCTGGGTCGATTTGATGCCCAGCTGCGGGTCTTTCAGCCAGTCGGATACCGGCGGGCGGTAGGTGTAGCCGGTGAGCAGGATGACCCGCTTGTTGCGCAGGCCCTCGGGCAGCAGTGGTGCCGGCGTGTCGCCGCGGTGGTACAGGTTGAGGTTGACCTCGGCGACCTCATAGCGGCTTTCCAGGGTCAGCCCCTGGAGCTGTGGCACGCCCGGTGCCCCCGGCCACAGATGGATGCTGCCATCGGCCAGTCCACCGTACAGGCGGGCGCTCGGAGCGGAGCGGAAGTCGGCGGGGTAGCCGGCCTGCCTGAGCAGGCGCTGGGTCAGCCGGATGATGCTGCCGTCCGGCTGGCCCTCGGTATTGGTGAAGCTGTAGGGCGGAAATTCCAGGTAGCGCACCGTCACGGTTTCGCGTTGCGGAACCCCCGCCAGGCTCAGCGTGCTGACCAGCAGCAGGCAGAGGGCTGCCAGGCTCGGCAGTCGCCAGGACAGACGCACGCGGTGTTGCGCGGCATGGGCAGGGGCAAGGTGTCGCAGCATGGTTTCCCGGCGGCGGGTGGCCGTTTTGTTTTCGGGTTGTTTTTCAGGTGCTTGGTTCGAGCATGGGCAATGCTCCCGCCACTGTCCAGTCGCGAGCCTGAACTATGCTTGAGCGATGCCCGGCGCCTGTGCGTCGGCAGCCAGTCGAGGGCGATGCGATGGACGAGCCGGTGATTGCACAAAAAGCACCCTATGCCGTGGCGGTCGAAGCCGGGCAGGATTATTTCTGGTGTCGCTGCGGACGCAGTGCCAAACAGCCGTTCTGCGATGGCGCGCACAAGGGCAGCGGGCTGACTCCGCTGAAGTTTCATGCCGAGGAGAGCAAAACCCTGTATCTCTGTGGCTGCAAGCACAGCCAGACGCCGCCGCTGTGCGATGGCCGTCACAAGCAGTTGTGAGTTGAATCCGGGGGGAGGGCAGTCATGCCGCACAAGGTTTTTCACAGCAAGGTGTTCGAGCGCAAGGTGGTCCTGGTCACCGGCGGTTGCGCGGGGATTGGCCGTGCCCTGGTGATGCGTTTTGCCCAGGCCGGAGCGCGTCTGGTGATTCTCGATCTGCAGCAGAGCGAGCTGGATTTTCTGGTGCAGCACCTGCGCGATCAGTTCAATGCCGAGGCGCTGGGACTGGCCTGCGACGTGGCCGATGCAGCGGCGGTCAATCAGGCGATGGCGCAGGTCAGCGAGCGTTTCGGCGGCATCGACGTGCTGATCAACAATGCCGGCATCACCCACCGCAGTACCTTTTCCGAGACCGACCTGGCGGTGTTCCAGCGGGTCATGGCGGTCAACTATTTTGGCGCCCTGCATTGCACCCTGGCGGCCTTCGACAGCCTGGTCAATCGGCATGGTCAGGTGATCGTGCTGAGCTCCCTGTCGGGCTTTGCCCCGCTGCTCTACCGCAGCGCCTACAACGCCAGCAAGCATGCGCTGCATGGGCTGTTCGAGACGCTGCGTTACGAACTCAAGGGCTCGGGGGTGAATGTGATGCTGGTGTGTCCCGGCTTCACCGCCACCGACCTGCGCAAGAATGCTTTGGTCGGTGATGCGGCGGCAGCACGACCGCCGCTGGCCATGGGCCGGGTGGCCTCGGCCCAGGATGTGGCCGAGGAAATCTACCAGGCGGCGATAAAACGCAAGCGCCTGCTGGTGCTGTCCAACGTCAACTGGCGGGCTCGCCTGCTGGCGCGTTACTTCCCCCGTCTGTTCGAGCGGGCGCTGCTGCCGCGCATGTCCGGGCTAAAGCCGGAGCGCAATCGGTCCTGACGCCTCAGTGGTCGCGCGGCTCCAGTTGCGGGCGCTGCTCCAGCAGCATGAAATAGCGAAACACCACCACGCTGACGAACATCTGCAGCAGGCCGCTCAGGCTGCCGCTGAGCACATCGACAACCGGCTCTGCACCGAACCGTTCGGCCAGCCAGGCATCGAGGATCCATAGCGGAATCAGCGTACTGAAGATGCAGCCGGCCAGCGGCAGGAACTGCCCGCGTACCAGGCGAATGCTGCCGCGCATGGCCTCCAGCGGCGACTGGCCGCGCAGGACCAGCAGGTATTCGGCAAAGGCCAGCAGGACGATGAGGATCATCCCCGGCAGCAGCATCAGGCTCAGGCCCAGCATGACCAGCACGGACGTCAGCGCCGTGAGCAGGGCAAAGCCCGGCCACAGCTGCAAGGCTCGCCCGAACAGCTCCGCGGCACTGGCCTCGCGGCCCTGACTGCGGGCATCGAGAAAGAGGATCAGCATGCCGGTATACAGCGGGTAGAACAGCACGCCGAACAGCAGCTGCAGGGCGCCTTCCGGCCAGTGGCCGAATTGCTCGCGCAGTGCCAGCTCGCTGAGGCGCTCGAGCAACAGCAGCGGCAGGCAGAGCAGGGCGATACGCAGGAAATTGTGGCTGTAGAAATAGGCGGCTTCGCGCAGCACTCGCAGGGCATTCATGGGCAGGCCATCGGCAATGGACGTGCTGTAACTCTAACAGGCCGTTGAAAAACTATCTGCGTTGCCCGCGCGGCGTTAAAAACAGGCTCAAAATGCTCATTTACCATTCGTAAACTGCGCTTTTTCGCCTGTTTTTGCCTTGCGCTGGCGGCCTCGCCAACGTTTTTCAACGGCCTGTTGGCGGATCGCACCGGTCGACTCCATGCGTGGGCGGTCAACAAAGCCTGCACGGTACGCGCATCGGGCGCATAATCGCCGCCTCCCTGCCGCGATCCGGATATGACCCGCCCCGTGAAGACCATTGCCCTGTTCGCCGATGTGCAGAACCTCTACTACACCGTGCGCCAGGCCCATGGTTGTCACTTCAACTACAGCGCCCTGTGGCAGGAAGTGGCGGCGCGCGGGCAGATCGTCGAGGCCTATGCCTATGCCATCGACCGCGGCGATGCCAAGCAGCAGGGCTTTCAGCAGATCCTGCGCAACCTTGGCTTCACCGTGAAGCTCAAGCCCTATATCCAGCGCAGTGACGGCTCGGCCAAGGGTGACTGGGATGTCGGCATTACTCTGGATGTGATCGAGGCGGCGGCGCGGGTCGACGAGATTGTCCTGGCGTCCGGCGATGGCGATTTCGATCAGTTGCTGGAGCGGGCCCGGTTGCGCTTCGCTACCCGCTCGCTGGTCTATGGCGTCCCCGGGCTGACCGCCCAGGCGCTGCTGCGCGCGGCCGATGACTACCGGCCGATTGAAGGCACGCTGCTGCTGCGTCATTGAGCGGTACAGTTTTTCCTGCCGACTGTAACTGTTCAGCCTGTGCCAGTGACTCGCACACTGGCTCGCCGCACGTCGAGAGTTGCGTCATGCCTGCCCCCCGTTTCCCCTGGTTGCTGATCGGCGCCTTTGCCGCGCTTTATCTGATCTGGGGCTCGACCTACCTGGTGATCCGCATTGGTGTGGAGTCCTGGCCTCCGCTGCTGATGGCCGGCCTGCGTTTCGTCATTCCGTCACTCCTCCTGCTGCCGTTGCTGCGCTGGCGCGGTGCGCCCTGGCCGACCCGCCGGCAGTGGCTGAGCAGCGGCGTGCTGGGCGTGCTGCTGCTGAGCATCGGTAACGGCGCGGTGACCGTGGCCGAAGACCTGGGCGTGGCCTCCGGGGTGGCGGCGCTGGCGATTGCCACGGTGCCGCTGTTCACCCTGCTGTTCGGCCTGCTCTGGGGGCAGCGTCCGCGCGCGCTGGAGTGGACCGGGATAGCTCTGGGTCTGGTCGGCATCGCCCTGCTCAATCTCGGTGACAACCTGCAGGCCAGCCCGCTGGGCGCCGCGCTGCTGCTGTCGGCCGCCGCCAGCTGGGCATTCGGCTCGATGTGGAGCAAGCAGCTCGATCTGCCCCAGGGCTTCATGCTGGTGGCCTGCCAGATGCTTGGCGGCGGCGTGGTGCTGCTGGCCGCCAGTGCGCTGGCCGGCGAGCGCCTCGAACAGGCGCCGAGCCTGGCCGGCTGGGCCGCGCTGCTGTACCTGATCGTATTCGGCTCGCTGATTGCCTTCAGCGCCTATCTCTATCTGCTCAAGACCGTGCGCCCGGCGGCCGCCACCAGCTATGCCTACGTCAACCCGGTGGTGGCGGTGCTGCTGGGCATCGTCTTCGCGGGCGAGCAGATCAATGCGGCGGAATGGCTGGCCATGGCGGTGATTCTCGCCGCCGTGCTGCTCATCGGTCTGCCGCAGTGGCGGGCGCAAAAGCGGGCGGCAGAGTAAACTAGCCGGTCTTTGAGCCTGACCCGGTATTGCCCTCATGTCCTTTGCTGCCCTTGGCCTGATCGAGCCGCTGCTCGTCACCCTCAACGCCCTTGATTACCAGACGCCGACGCCGGTGCAGAAAGAGGCGATTCCGGCGGTGCTCAAGGGTCGCGACCTGCTCGCCGCGGCGCAGACCGGCACCGGCAAGACCGCCGGTTTTGCCCTGCCGCTGCTGCAGCGCTTGACCCAGCAGGGGCCGCAGGTGGCGAGCAACTCGGTGCGGGCGCTGGTGCTGGTGCCGACCCGCGAGCTGGCCGAGCAGGTGCAGCAGAGCCTGCTGACCTACGGCGAGAACCTGCCGCTGCGCTGCTACGCGGTGTACGGCGGGGTGAGCATCAACCCGCAGATGATGAAACTGCGCAAGGGCATCGACATCCTGGTGGCCACGCCCGGTCGCCTGCTGGACCTGTACCGGCAGAACGCCGTGCGTTTCGAGCAGCTGCAGGCGCTGGTGCTGGATGAGGCCGACCGCATGCTCGACCTGGGCTTTGCCCGCGAGCTGGACGAACTGTTCTGCGCCCTGCCGAAGAAGCGCCAGACCCTGCTGTTTTCCGCCACCTTCTCCGACGCCATCCGCGCCATGGCCAAGGAGCTGCTGCGCAACCCGCTGTCGATCGAAGTCAGCCCGCGCAATGCCGCGGCCAAGAGCGTCAAGCAGTGGCTGATTCCGGTGGACAAGAAGCGCAAGGCCGAGCTGTTCCTGCACCTGCTGGCGCAGCAGCGCTGGGGGCAGGTGCTGGTGTTCGCCAAGACGCGCAAGGGGGTTGATGCGCTGGTCGAGGAGCTGTTGGCCGAAGGCGTCAGCGCCGATGCGATCCACGGCGACAAGCCGCAGCCGACCCGCCTGCGCGCGCTGGAGCGCTTCAAGGCCGGCGAGGTGCAGATTCTGGTGGCCACCGATGTCGCTGCCCGCGGCCTGGATATCCATGACCTGCCGCAGGTGGTCAACTTCGACCTGCCCATCGTGGCCGAGGATTATGTGCATCGCATCGGCCGCACCGGGCGTGCGGGTGCGACCGGTGAGGCGATCTCGCTGGTGTGTGCCGACGAGGTGGACCAGCTCGCCGCCATCGAGACCCTGATCGGTCAGGTGCTGCAGCGCCGCGACGAGCCGGATTTCATTCCCGATCACCGTGTACCGCTGACGGCTGCCGGTGGCGCCATTCTGAAAAAGCCGAAGAAACCCAAGCAGAAGCTGGTGCCTGGCAGCGGTGCCTCGGCTGGCGGCAAGGGCAATATTCACCTGGGGCGCTGGTTCGAGGGCGATGACGACAAGCCCAAGATCAAGGCAGTACGGCAGGTGCCCAAGCTGGGCGGTGGTGGGGCCAAGGCGGGGAGTAAGCTCGGTGGCAAACCGGCGGGGAAA
>CALMID010000164.1 GCA_937863915.1 uncultured Pseudomonas sp. | reverse complement strand
GGATCAAGTCGCGGCGCTCAAGGCCGGCCTGCTGCCGCTGATGAGCGGGGCTGCGGCACTGGACGTGCCGCTGCTGGTCGAGGCGGGGGTGGGCGATAACTGGGATGAGGCCCACTGATACGTCAGGGTCTGGCCGACTTCCGGTCGGTCAGACGTCTTCGGTAATAAGTGGTTACGTGGTTATCGCAAAGAGATTTTCTGCCAGCGGAACTATCTTTCTGAACACTGGGTCAGAGTACGTGAATGGTTGGTGAAACCTTCATTGCTCCTGAGTTTGTGCTCATTGTGTTGGCAGAATCTGGACCCACTCATCAGGTCCGGAGTTAGACCCCGAACTTCTCCCTCCCCATCCGAAGCTCGGGGTTTTTTTTGTCTGCAGCAAACCTGCCGGGCCCTCTCGGGCCCGCGATTTGGCCGCTTCAGGCCTCCTCGCTCTCCTCGTTACTCTCGTCTTTCTCATCCAGCAGGCCCATCCAGCTGGCCAGTACCTGCTGGGCTTCCTCCACGCCGAGGCGCTTGGGTGCCGAGAACAGCTGCAGGCTGGCGACATCGCCCCAGCCCTGATGCACTTCCTGGCGGACCTTGAGCAGGGCGTTCTTGGCGGCGCCATAGGCCAGCTTGTCGGCCTTGGTCAGCAGGACGTGCACCGGCAGGCGACTGACCTGGGCCCAGTCGAGCATCAGGCGGTCGAAGTCGGTCAGCGGGTGGCGGATGTCCATCATCAGCACCAGGCCGACCAGACTTTCGCGACTGCCCAGGTAGGCTTCCAGGTGGCGTTGCCAGTGCTGCTTGAGCGGAATCGGCACCTTGGCGTAGCCGTAGCCCGGCAGGTCGACCAAGCGCCGCTCTTCATCGAGGGTAAAGAAGTTGAGCAGCTGGGTGCGCCCCGGGGTCTTCGAGGTGCGCGCCAGGCTGGCGTGGGTCAGGGTATTCAGTGCACTGGATTTGCCGGCGTTGGAGCGACCGGCAAAGGCCACTTCATAGCCCTCGTCGGGCGGGCACTGATCGACCTTGGCGGCACTGATGAGAAAGCGGGCCTGTTGGCACAGGCCGAGAATCGGATTCTTCGGGGACATGGGGTTTCCACTGGTGCGACACGCAGTCGCAGGGGGCGGTTTCGTTTCCGTTTATGTCCCGCCAGTATATAATGCCGCAGATTTAGTGTGCGCTTTATCCCGCAGGGTTGAGTGTCCACGGGAACGATGTAGATAGCCCGCTCGACTAGAATGGCGGAACGTTCCCTTCCTCTCTGATGAGGTTTCACCATGAAGAAATTGCTTCTCGCTGCAAGCATGCTTGTGCTGTCCGCTGGTGTTCAGGCCGCTCAGGACCCGGAAGCGGTATTCAACCGTGCCTGTGGCGTTTGCCATAACGGTCAACTGCCGATGGCGCCGAAGAAGGGTGACGCCGCTGCCTGGGAACCGCGCCTGAAACAGGGCATGGATACTCTGGTACAGCACGTGACCAATGGCTTCAATGCCATGCCGCCGCGTGGCATGTGCATGGATTGCACCGCCGAGGATTACAAGGCCACCATTGAGTGGATGAGCAAGTAATCCGCGCGAACCCAGGTTTCCGAGGGACTGGATCATGCCGATGAACAAACTGCTTGTGAGTCTGCTGTTGACCTTGGGCACCTTCGGCGTGGCTCACGCCGAAGGTGATGCAAAGGCCGGTCTGGCCAAGACGGCGGTGTGTGCCGCCTGCCATGGCCCGGATGGTGAAACCTCTGCGCCGACCTTCCCCACGCTGGCCGGCCAGAGCGAGGCTTACCTGCTCAAGCAGCTGACCGACATGCGGAGCGGCAAGCGCAAAACGGTGGAAATGACCGGTTTGCTCGACAAGTTGAGCGACCAGGATTTGGCGGATATTGCCGCCTTCTATGCCAGTCAGAACGTGAGCGTCATCCGGTCGATGAGCAACTAAACTGACCCCCTATTACTCTTAGCCGTTAGTTGGATTAGCTGATGAACAAAGTACTCGTGACTCTGCTGTTGACCCTGGGTATCACCGGTATGGCTCAGGCCGCTGGCGATGCCAAAGCTGGCCAGGCCAAAGCCGCCATGTGTGGTGCCTGCCACGGTGCGGACGGCAACAGCGCCGCGCCGAACTTCCCGAAACTGGCTGGCCAGGGTGAGCGTTACCTGCTCAAGCAGATGAACGACATCAAGAGCGGCAACCGCAACATCCTGGAAATGACCGGTCTGCTGACCAACATGAGCGAGCAGGACATGGCCGACATCGCCGCCTACTTCGCCAGCCAGAACATGAGCGTGGGTGCTGCCGATCCGGCGCTGGTCAAGGCTGGTGAAGCGCTGTTCCGCGGCGGCAAGCTGGCCGAAGGCATGCCGGCCTGTACCGGTTGCCACTCGCCGAACGGTGCCGGCAACGACGCTGCCGGCTTCCCGCAGCTGGGTGGCCAGCATGCCCAGTACGTGGCCAAGCAGCTGACCGACTTCCGCGAAGGCAACCGTACCAACGACGGCGACAGCAGGCTGATGCGCTCGGTAGCCGCCAAGCGGTCCAACAAGGACATCCAGGCGATCTCCAGCTACATCCAGGGTCTGCACTGATCCCTGCGACTGTTGTTGCGGAAAAGGGTGGCTTCGGCCACCCTTTTTCATTTGTGCCCCGGCTAGAATGCCGGAACCTGCCACGCTGTCGCCGGTCGAACCCCTGCCGCCGCGTCGCGGACCATCTGCCAAGGAGTCAAGCATGCGTAACCTGATGTTCTCTGCCCTGCTCGCCGCCACTGCCCTGCTCAGCCCCGCTGTTCAGGCCGAGGGTATTGAAGCCGGCAAGCAATATGTCGAACTGTCCACCCCGGTCCCGGTGGCCAAGCCCGGCAAAATCGAAGTGGTGGAGCTGTTCTGGTACGGCTGCCCGCATTGCTATCAGTTCGAGTCGACCCTCAATCCCTGGGCCGACAAGCTGCCGGAAGATGTGAACTTCGTCCGTGTGCCGGCCATGTTCGGCCGTCTGTGGGATGTCCATGGGCAGATGTTCATTACCCTCGAGGCGATGAAGGTCGAGCACAAGGTGCACACTGCCGTATTCGATGCCATCCACAAGGAAGGCAAGAAGCTGGCAACCCCGGAAGAGATGGCCGACTTCGTGGCGACCCAGGGCGTGGACAAGGACGCGTTCCTCAAGACCTACAACTCCTTCGGCGTGAAGGGCCAGGTCGAGAAAGCCAAGAAGCTGGCCATGGCCTACCAGATCACCGGCGTACCGGTGCTGATCGTCAACGGCAAATACCGCTTCGACATCGGCTCCTCGGGCGGCCCGGAGAAGGCCCTGGAAGTGGCCGATCACCTGATCGCCAAGGAACGCGCAGCGCAGTAAGCCGCCATGCTGCGTCGCTGGTCGTCGCCGCGCCAGGCCGGAACCTGTCAGACACAGGTCAATTCGGGCTGGCGTGGTGGCGAGCTGCCCGCGGATGGGCGCTTGCGCCTGCTCAGCTTCAATATCCAGGTGGGGATCAGCACTCAGCGCTATCACCATTACCTGACCCGCAGCTGGCAGCACCTGCTGCCGCATGCCGGACGTGCCGGCAACCTGCAACGCATCGGCGCGCTGCTGCAGGGCTTCGACCTGGTGGCCCTGCAGGAAGCCGACGGCGGCAGCCTGCGCTCCGGCTACATTAACCAGGTCGAGCACCTGGCCCAGCTCGGTGACTTTCCCTACTGGTATCAGCAGCTCAACCGCAACCTCGGCCGTCTGGCCCAGCACAGCAATGGGGTGCTCAGCCGCCTCTGCCCGACCGTTCTGGAAGACCATCCATTGCCTGGCCCGCGCGGTCGCGGGGCGATCTTCGTGCGTTTCGGCGAAGGTCCCGAGGCGCTGGTGGTGGTGGTCATGCACCTGGCTCTTGGCGCGCGCACGCGCACCCGGCAGCTGGCCTATATCCGCGAGCAGTTGCAGGATTACCGGCATCTGGTGCTGATGGGCGACATGAATACCCACGCCGCAGACCTGCTGGAGCATTCGCCGCTGCGCGAACTCGGCCTGATCGCTCCGCAGGTTGAGGCGACCTTTCCCAGCTGGCAGCCGCAGCGCTGCCTCGATCACATCCTGCTCAGCGCCGGCCTGACCCTGGAGCGGGTTGAAGTGCTCGATCAGGCGATCTCCGACCACCTGCCCGTGGCCGTGGATATCCGTCTGCCGACTGGCCTGGTCGAGTGCTTGCCGACTATGCTCAAGGGCTGAGATAGCGCGGAGTGGCGGTATGAGCGACGAGCAACGCTGGAAAGCCAAGTACCTGGAAAGCCTGGAACAGCAGGAAAAGCTCGAGCGGCGCTGGGATGCCCGCCTCGATCTGCTGCGCCGCGGCCTGGTGCGCAGCTCGCTGGCAGCTGAAGGCGTGGACAAGGCGGTGGACCAGTGCATGGTCGAGCTGCGTGAAATCCTCCGTCGCGACGATATCGATGTCGCGCTGGCGGCACTGATTCCGCGGCTGGAAAAGGCCGTGCTCGACTCCGAACAGCGCCGCCAGGAGCGTGTCGAGCAGAACGCCAATGCCATCGAGGGGCTGACCCAGCAGTTGCTGAAGCTGGAGTTGCCGGGCGAAGTGCGCAAACCGCTGAAGAAGTTCAGCAAGCAGATCGAGGAGCGCGCCGGTAATCCGCGCGAGTTGCCGGCGCTGCTGGGTGAACTGAGCCGTCTGCAGCAGCAGGCCCTGACCGTGCTGGGGCATCCCGAGAGCGAGCGACCGGGTCTGTTGCAGCGCCTGTTTGGCGGGCGCGGTGAATCCGGCGAGACAACCGCTGCGCCGAATGCGCCGGCACGGGATGATGCAACGGCTGTGACCGAGACTCGGACAGAGGATGCACTGTCCGAGCCGGCCGCGCCGCTGACTGAGTCGATGGCGGCGCCGGCAACAGAAGCGGCGCCGGTAATTGTGGAGGGTGATGAATATGCCCTGCCGGTGGCCGATGAGCCCGGCTATAGCCAGGTGGCCGAGCATATTGCCGTCAGCCTGCTCAGCCTGCTCGGTGAGCTGGAGTTGCCGCCTACCCATACCGAGCAGGGCGATCAGCTGCGCGAGCGCCTGCAGGCCAGGCTCAACTGGTACGAGCTGGTGCCCGTACTGGATGACCTTGCCGTGCTGGTGCTGGCGGCCAGCAACAGCGGGCAGAAGGAATTCGCGCATTACCTCAAGCAGCTCAACGAGCGCCTGGCTGCCTTCATCGGCAGCATCAGTGAAACCCACACCGGTTACCAAGAGTCGCTGGACAGCGCCAAGGCCTTTGGCGACGAGCTACGCCAGCAGGTCAGCGGTCTGCAGACCAGTGTGCAGGAAGCGACCGATCTGGAGACCCTCAAACGTACCGTGGACAGTCGTCTGGAGGGGCTGCTGAGTACGGTCAGCGCCTTCCAGGAGCAGCGTGACAGTCGCGAGCAGGAGATGGTCGATCGCCTGCAGACGCTGGTGGCGCGGGTCAACGAGATGGAGCAGGAAGCGCAGAGCTTCCGCGACAGCATCGAGGAGCAGCGCCAGAAAGCCCTGGTCGACCCGCTGACCGGCCTGCCCAACCGTGCGGCCTGGAACGAGCGGGCGGCGCTGGAGGTTGCACGCTGGCAGCGTTATGGCGGCGAGTTGCAACTGGCGGTGCTGGACGTCGATCTGTTCAAGCGCATCAACGATAACTACGGCCACCTGGCCGGCGATCGGGTGCTGAAAATCATCGCGCAGGAGCTGGCCAAGCGCCTGCGCAAGACCGACTTCATTGCCCGTTTCGGTGGCGAGGAATTCGTCGTGCTGCTGCCCGCTACGCCCCTGGAAGGCGCGGAGCAGTTGCTGGAAACCCTGCGCGCGGCCATCGAAGCCTGTCCGTTCCACTTCAAGGGCGAGCGTCTGGTCATCACCCTCTCGGGCGGGCTGACCGGGTTTGCCAGCGGTGACAGCCTGGAGCAGGCCTTCGAGCGTGCCGATCAGGCGCTCTATCAAGCCAAGGGCAGCGGCCGCAATCGCATCATCCGCGCCGCTGGCTAAGGCTCAGGCGGCAACCGGCAGATAGGGTTTCCAGCTCTCCGGCACCTGCTCC